>JBKICO010000183.1:0-7008 GCA_046567065.1 Acidobacteriota bacterium | reverse complement strand
CGGGACGAACCAGCGGCTGGGCGCAGCCCGGTGCACGGGCGCGAAGACGCAAAAAAACGGCCGGGACTTTCGTCCCGGCCGTATGGCGCATGTCCGGCGGAATCCTTTCTAGAACTTGTACTGCAGGCCGAAGGCAACCTTGAAGGCGTCGCCGCCCTTGGCTTCGTTCACGAGGCGACGGCCCCAAACGGAGCGCTGGAAGTCGCCGTGAGCCCAGCCAGCTTCAACGATGGCAGCCAGGTTCTGGTAGATGTTGTACTGGTTGTCGAAGTTGATGCCCATCACGTACTCGTTGACGGTCAGGTCGCGACCCATGACAACGTAGTTGCCGGAACCCCACAGGGCGTTGGCGTCACGCAGGGCACGGGCCTGGTTGGTGCCGCGAGCGTAGGTGAAGGTCAGGCGGTGCGTCAGGTCCTGAATGAAGGAGATCTTGTTCAGGGAGAACGCGAAGCCCCAAGAACCCTGGGCGTTCAGGCCCATGTGGCCCTGGTTGAAGGCCTGCGAGCAGTCGAACAGGAACGAGGTGGAGGGGCCCCAGGAGCCGACGACGGTGGGCAGGCGCTCAGAGCCGTCGCGCATGGAGCTGTTCTCACCAGTGGAGTACCAGAAGGTCAGCTGAGGAGTCAGGATGTCGAAGCCGGTGTATTCGGCGGCGACGTCGAAGAACAGGCCGTGACGCTGACGGCTGCCCTGACCACCGGCGCCCTCGCCGTAGATCACGTCGGCGTAGAACTTGAAGGGGTCAAGAGCGGTGACAGCGAAGGTGGAACCGACCCACCAGTAAACGGTCTGGGCGTCCTTGAAGCCGGCGGGCGTCAGAGCGTAGCCGGCGGAGACCAGGTTGGAGGCCAGGCCGCGCTGGGGGGACACGCCGACGTTGGTGCCAGCGTAGTTGGCGTTCTTGCCGGCAACCGCGATGGTGGCCCAGGGGGTGGCGGCAAAGCCATCAACGGTGATGGGCAGAGCAAGGAAGTAGCCATCGAACTCATCAGGCACCTGAGTGGTGGTGGGGTCGCAGTCCTTGTTGCTGTCCAGGAAGCGGGTGCAGCCGACAATGGCCTTGAACTGGTCGGTCACCGGGATGTTCACGATGGCGGCCGCGGCGCGGGTGCCACCGAACACGGGGTTGGCGTTCAGCATGCCCTCGCTGGAGATGGGCAGGCTGAAGTCCTGCATGCCGATGGTGAACTCAACGTTGGTGTTGGGCCACTTGAACTGCAGGAAAGCCTGGTACACGTCGATGGAGACGGCCGGGTTATCCACGGTGAAGGTGTCGTTACCCCAAGCCTTGTTGTTCACGCGGATGCCCAGGCGGAACTTCAGGCCCTCGTTGGCGATGAAGTCGGAGCGCAGGCGGAAGCGTTCCCAAATGGTGAAGGGGTCGCCGGTCTGACGGCCGTTGTTGGTCCAGCCGGTGTAGTCGATCTTGGACCAGGCGTTCGCGTGGATGCGGGCGTCGCCAACCATCTTCACCTCGGTGGCGGCGGCGGCGATAGCCGCGAAGCCGAACACCATGGCGAAGAGCAGAGCGATGGATGCAAAGCGCTTCATTTCTTCTCTCCTTTTGTCTTCAGGATTGCCGGAACATTTCGCGGCAGGGGCGACTTACCAGGGACGACCCTTCCGCTATGCCATGAGCCCCTTCTATCCCCGTCAAGCAGGGGGTGCAAGACAAAAATGATGATTTTTTGACTTTCGTAAAATTTTTTTTACGGTCCAGTTTTTTGAATTCCTGCTTACGCCCGGGTGTCGGGGCGAAGCGGGGTGCTGCATCGCAACGCTGCGCGCAACAGCGCGGAATGAAACGAAAAAAGGCCGGGACTTTCGTCCCGGCCCGCATGGCGTCGGCTCGGCGGTCAGGTGTTAGAACTTGTACTGCAGGCCGAAGGCGACCTTCCAGGCGTCGCCGTCCTTGGCCTGGTTCACCAGGCGGCGGCCCCAGACGGAGCTCTGGAAGTCGCCGTGGGCCCAGCCGGCCTCGACGATGGCGGCCAGGTTCTCGTAGATGTTGTACTGGTTGTCGAAGTTGACGGCCATCACGTACTCGTTGACGGTCAGGTCGCGGCCCATCTGGACGTAGTTGCCCAGGCCCCACAGGGCGTTGGCGTCACGCAGGGCGCGGGCCTGGTTGGTGCCGCGGGCGTAGGAGAAGGTCAGGCGGTGCGTCAGGTCCTGAACGAAGGAGATCTTGTTCAGGGAGAAGGCCAGGCCCCAGGAGCCCACGGGGTTCAGGCCCATGTGGCCGCCGGCGAAGGCCTGGCTGGAGTCGAACAGGAACGAGGTCGAGGGGCCCCAGGAGCCGACGACCGTGGGCATGCGCTCGGAGCCGTCGCGCATGGAACCGTTCTCACCGGTGGAGTACCAGAAGGTGAGCTGCGGGGTCAGGAGGTCGAAGCCGGTGTATTCGGTGGCCACGTCGAAGAACATGCCCGCGCGCTGGCGGCTGCCCTGGTTGCCCGCGCCCTCGCCGTACATCACGTCAGCGTAGAACTTGAAGGGGTCCAGCGCGGTCACCGCGAAGGAGGAGCCCACCCACCAGAACACGGTCTGGGCCTGCTTGAAGCCGCTGGGGCTCAGCGCGTAGGCGGCGGAGGCCAGGTTGGTGGCCAGGGACTGGTCGGTGAAGCGGGGCGAGGAACCCACGGCGGTGGAGTACCCGGCGTCCCTTCCGGCCACGGCGAGCATGCCCCAGGGGGTGGCGCTGAAGCCGTCCAGGGTGATGGGCAGCATCAGGAAGTAGCCGTCGAACTCGTCGGCCACCTGACGGGTGGTGGGATCGAAGTCCTTGTTGGTGTCCAGCAGGCGGGTGAAACCGGCCACGGCCTTGAACTGGTCCGTCACGGGGACGGCGACCACGGCCGCGGCGGCGCGGGTGCCGCCGAACACGGGGTTGGAGTTCAGCAAAGCGTTGGAGGAGATGGGCAGGTCGATGTCCTGCAGGCCCACGGTGAATTCGACGTTGGTGCTGGGCCACTTGAACTGCAGGTAGGACTGGTACACGTCGATGGAGGTGGCCGGGTTGTCCACCGTGAAGGTGTCGTTGCCCCAGGCCTTGTTGTTGACGCGGATGCCGAAGCGGAACTTCAGGCCTTCGCTGGCGATGAAGTCCGAACGCAGGCGGAAGCGCTCCCAGATGGTCAGCGGGTCGCCCGTGTTGGTGCCTTTGGCGTTCCAGCCGGTGTAGTTGATGTCGCTCCAGAAGTTGGCGTGGATGCGTGCGTCGCCAGTCATCTTGACTTCAGTGGCGGCCGCGGCCATCGCCGCAAAACCGAACACCATGGCGAAGAGCATCGCAATAGATGCAAAGCGCTTCATTCGTTCTCTCCTTTTGTGTTGCAAAGCTTCCGAACCACTTGGTGGAGAGGGTGACTTACCAGGCACACCCTTTCCACAATGCCATGCAGACGGTAGGTGCTGTGTAATGAAGCGGCGGTTACATGATTTTTTGAATTTATGCTGAAAAAATCACGCTGAAACTAAGGAACTCTGTCTCCATGCGGGCTTCAGGGCGCATTGCAGAAATGAAAGTGCTTCGTATACTGAATGAAAAAGGGGCGCTGTGCGCCCCTTTTGTTGCCACCATGTAATGTACAGATGCCAAATATTAATGCTGGTGCAATGCTTGGAACCCTTTCTGTAAGTGTCCCTGCGTATCGTGCTATTTGGCTCCGCCGGTGAGGGCCAGCAGATCCTGCTGCTTGGGGTGCTCGCCCAGCCAGTTCACCTTGCCGGAGTCCACATCGTAGATGGCGCCCACGACCTTGACCTTGCCCGCCTTGACCATGTCGCGCATGATGGGGCTCTGCTTGAACAGATCCTCGATGGACTGCCAGGTGTTGGCCTCGATGGCCTTGTTGGTCAGATCGGCGGCGGCCATGCCCGGGTTCTCGGCCTTGACCTTCTCCACGGGGGGGACGATGTTGGCCACCAGCGCCGTGATGTTGCCCTCCACGTGGTCGCCCTTAACCACGGCGGTCACCGCGCCGCAACGGGTGTGCCCGAGCACCACCAGCAGGTTCGCGCCCAGGTGCTCCGCGCCGTACTCGATGGTGCCGGCCTGGTCGAAGTAGGTGACGTTGCCCGCCACGCGCACCACGAAGAGATCGCCGATGCCGGTGTCGAAGAGCACTTCCAGGGGCACGCGGCTGTCGGCGCAACCCAGGATGGTGGCGAAAGGCTTCTGGCCTTCCTTGGCGGTGGTGGTCCGGCGGAACGCGTCCTGGTTGGGATGGATCAACTTGCCAGAGACGAAGCGTTCGTTGCCGCGCTGGAGGCGCTCCAGGGCCAGATCCGGGGTGAGAAGGGATGCGGGCGTGGAGGCCAGCGCCGCGGCGGCGCACAGGGCCAGCAAGGAAAGGGACAGGACCAGAAGCCGTTTCATTGTCGATCTCCTTATGTGGTTGGTGTCCAACGGTAGAATGTCTTAGGGGAAGACACCGTGTGAAGTCAAACCTCCAGCCCGGCCCTCGCGGCCGGTGGATTCGGGGCGGGGCGCATGGTCTGGTCGATCCGTTCGTTGGTGGGGGGCCTGCTGGGCCGGGGCGGGGGCGAGCCCGCGTCGCAGGCGCGGGAGCTTTCCTCCGAGGTGGCGTTGGACACCTTCGCTCTGGAAGGTGTGGACCCGCGCCTGGCCCGCAAACTTTTCCAAGGGCAGGAGCTGGAACTGGCCGCTGGCGAGGGCGGCCGCCTGGAGGCGCGCGCAGCCGGGAGGAAAGGCCCGCTGTTGGCCGGAACGGTGCCCCAGGAGCGGGCCGTGCGCCTGGCGGAACTGCTGGAGCGCGGGGCGCATCTGGGCTGCCGGGTGGTCCTGGCGGAGGCGGACCGGCAGGGCGCGCCTCTGGTGCGGGTGCGCGTCTCCGTGCTGATGTAGGGCCGGGCTTCCCCTGCCTCGTAATCAGTGGCCCGGGGGCAGTTCCCCAGGCTCGGGGGCGGGTTCGTGCTCCTGCTCCTCGGGCGGGTAGAAGCGCTCGATGATCCCCTGCACCACCACGTAGAACACCGGCACCACCATCACGGCCAGCAAGGTGGAGGCCAGCATGCCGCCGAACACCGCCGTGCCCACGGCGCGTTGGCTGGCCCCGCCCGCGCCCGAGGCCGAGAGCAGCGGCACCACGCCCAGGATGAAGGCGAAGGACGTCATGAGGATGGGCCGGAAGCGCAGCCGGGCCGAGTGCACGGCGGCTTCCGTGATGGACATGCCCTTTTCCCGCAGCTCGCGGGCGAACTCCACGATCAGGATGGCGTTTTTCGAGGCCAGCGCGATGAGCAGCACCACGCCCACCTGGGTGTAGACGTTGTTGTCCATGTTGCGCACGTACACGGCTATGGCCGTGCCGAGCAGGGCCAGGGGCACCACCATGATGACCGAGGTGGGCAGGAACCAGCTCTCGTACTGGGCGGCCAGCACCAGGAAGACCAGCAGCACGGCCAGGGCGAAGATGAAGTAGGCCTCGTTGCCGACCTTCTTTTCCTGGTAGGCCATGTTGGTCCAGGAGATGCCCATGGAAGCGGGCAGCTTGTCGCGGGAGAGCTGCTCCATCAGGGTCAGGGCCTCGCCGGAGCTGAACCCGGGCGCGGCCGCGCCGAACACCGAGGCCCCGGTGTAGAGGTTGTAGCGCGTCAGGATGCTCGGCCCCACGATGTCGCGCACCGAGATCACGGCGCCAAGCGGCACCATGTTGCCCTGGTTGTTGCGCACCTGCAGGTTCATGATGTCGCGGGTCTGCTGGCGGTAGTTGGTGTCGGCCTGGGCGCGCACCTGGTAGGTGCGGCCGAAGAGGTTGAAGTCGTTGACGTAGGTGGAGCCCAGGTAGGTCTGCAGGGTGGAGAACAGGTCCTGGATGGCCACGCCGTAGGTCATGGCCTGGGTGCGGTTGATGTCCGCCCATATCTGCGGGGTGTTGGCCGAGAAGGTGGTGTTGAGCCCCGCCAGCCCGGTCTGGGTGTGCCCGGCGATGATGAGCTCGCGCAGGGCGTTCTCCAGGGCGGAGGGGCCGAGGTTGCCCATGTCCTGCACGACCATCTCGAAGCCGCCCGCCTGGCCGAGGCCCTGGATGGCGGGCGGGATGAAGGCGAAGGCCGCGGCGTCCTGGATCTGGGCCAGGCCGCGGCGGATGTTCATCAGGATGGCGTCCTGGGTCTCGCTTTCGCCGCGCTCGCTCCAGTCCTTGTAGATGACGAAGTACGTCAGCATGTTTGACTGGTTGGCGTTGTCCAGGATGGACATGCCGCCGAAGGTGATCCAATTGGCCACCCCGGGCACCTTGGGCAGCATGGCGTTGATCTGCGAGGCCACCTCCCGGGTGCGCTCCTGCGAGGCGGCCGCGGGCAACTGCACGCTCATGATGCAGTAGCCCTGGTCCTCGTCGGGGAGGAAGCCGGTGGGCAGGCTGGAGAAGAAGAACAGCGTGGCCGCGATGAGCCCCGCGTAGATGATCATGGCCAGCTTGCTGTGGCCCACCATGAAGGTCACGGCTCGGGTGTAGACGTTCTCGAAGCGCTGGTAGACCGCGTTGAAGCCCCGGAAGAAGGCGTTAGGCTCGGTGGTGCGTGGCTTGAGCCAGAGCGCGCACTGCGTGGGCTTGAGCGTGGCCGCGTTGATGGCCGAGATGAGCGCCGTGGAGGCGATGACCAGCGCGAACTGCCGGTAGATCTGCCCGGTGATGCCCGGCAGGAAGGCCACGGGCAGAAACACCGCCGAGAGCACCAGCGTGATGCCGATGATGGGCCCGAACAGCTCGGACATGGCCGTGATGGCCGCCTGCTTGGGTTTCTGGCCCTGCTCCATGTGGTGCATGGCCCCTTCCACCACGATGATGGCGTCGTCCACCACGATGCCGATGGCCAGGATGATGCCGAAGAGCGTGATGAGGTTCACCGAGAACCCCAGGGCGGACATGGCCACGAACGCGCCCAGTATGGTCACCGGCACCGTGGTGGCGGGCACCAGCATGGCCCGCCAGTTCTGCAGGAAGACCATGATGACCACCAGCACCAGCACCGCCG
>JBKICO010000182.1:0-6266 GCA_046567065.1 Acidobacteriota bacterium | reverse complement strand
GGAGACAATACGCCTCACGGCGTCGACGCGGGAAGAACCAAGCCTGGCCCTGTGCGAAGCAAAAAGGGAGTCCAGAGGGCCGAAGGCAGGACTTCGTCCTTTGGCCGCCGGAGGCGCTCCCCCCTCTGCCCCCCTCAAAGTCTACGCGGACCAATCCAATAAGCCAGGCCCCGAGTGTCCACAGCACTCTCGGGCCTGGCTTTCCCGTTGCAACGTATCCGGCGCGGATATCCCGGCGCGGGCTAGGCGATCTTCTCCAGCACTTTGATGTCCCTGCTCTCGATCAGGGCGGCCCCGTCGCGCTGCAAGGCCTCCAGATGAGGGGCTTTGGAGTGCTTTTGCAGCAGCTCCATGCTCTCCCATATCTCGTAGAACACGTACACGCGCGGCTCTTCGATCCCCCTGTGCAGGTCGTACTGGATGCAGCCTTCATCCTTACGGGACTGGCCCACAAGGCCCTTGAGCAGCTTCTCCAGCTCCTGGTCGCAGCCCTTCCTGGCCACCAGCGTGGCCACCACTGTCACGTGCGGCATGGCGCGCCTCCTCAGCCTTCGCCAACAGCGGGCATGCCGGGCATGGTAGCCTTGTTCTTCACCACCACCTCGCCCAGCCAGGCGATCATCCTGCCCAGGTGGCCCATGTTGCGCAGGGCCTCGGCGTCCTTGCAGACGTCGTCCGGGGCCAGGCCGTAGCCCATGTTCCAGTAGGTGGAGCCGGGGATGATCATGCCCGAGATCTGGAACAGGTGGTTCATGGTGTCGAAGACGTGGGTGGCCCCGCCACGGCGCACGGCCACCACGGAAGCGCCGATCTTGCCCGCCAGGCGGCCGCCGTTGGCGATGGAGACCAGGCCGGAGCGGTCGATGAAGGCCTTCATCTCGGCGGAGACGTCGGCGAAATAGGTGGGTGAGCCCAGGATCAGGGCGTCGGCTTCCAGCACGGCCTGGAGGGTCTCGTTGAGCAGATCCTTATCCATGATGCAGCGGTCGTTCTTGAGCTCGAAGCACTTGTAGCAGGCCTTGCAGCCCCGGACCTTCTTGCCCCCGATGCGCACCAGGCTGGTCTCCCAGCCTGCCTCGTCCAAGGGTTTGAGCACGGCCTTGAGCAGGGTTTCGGTATTGCCGCCCTTGCGCGGGCTGCCGTTGATGGCGATTGCTTTCATGCGTGTGACCTCCTGCGCCTTCTTGACGCGTGGTGTTCTTGACTGCCATATGCGTGCTTGCGGACATTAACGCAAGTACGGTCCGCAATGTACCATACTATCACTTTGTATAGCGAGGCGGGCCATGGGCAAGGCGTGCAAAACCAAGGAATTGAACGGCAGGCAGTACCGCTGTTTCTTCGAGCTGACCCTCCAGGTGATGGGCGGCAAATGGAAGCCCATCATCCTCTATCACCTCTCTGAGGCCCGTGTGCTGCGCTTCAGCGAGCTCAGGCGCGGGATGGCGGGCGTGACCGAGCGCATGCTCACCCGGCAGCTGCGCGAACTGGAGGCGGACGGGCTGGTGCACCGCACGGTGTACCGCGAGGTGCCGCCCAGGGTCGAGTACGGGCTGACGGAGCTCGGCACGGGGCTGGTGCCCATTCTGGATCAACTGCGCGTGTGGGGCGAGCGTTACGAGGAGCGGATGGGGGCGGAGGTGCGCTTCGCGGACGAAGGCTACGAGCCGCGCAGCGCTGAACGCAAGGCCAAGAGCGAAGCCGCGCTGGGAGCCTGAGCCCGGTTTGGCCGGGCTGCCCCTCCGGCTGGCGATTCCCGGGGTGGGGCCGCGAAAACAAAAGCCCGGAGCGCGGTTGTGACGCACCCCGGGCCGGAATCGGAATGGCTGACGGGCCGATCCCGGGCGAGGGTCAGTTCCTGGGCGCGTCCGGCACTTCCACGCTGACGTTGCCGCGCATGCCCTCCCGGAGGCTTTTGTCCGGGTTGGGCAGGGTCAGCTGCACCTCGTAGTGCGAAGGGAACTGCGGGTCGGACTGCGCGGAGGAGATGCCCACCCGGCTCATCACGGCCTCGAAGGTCTTGCCGGGCAGCACGTCGAAGCGCACGGTGGCCTTGTCGCCCTCGCGCAGCTTGACCACCAGGGACTCGTGCACCAGGGCCCGGATGATGAGCGGGTCGATGGGCCCGATGCGCATGACGTAGGTGGGCTTGCCGATCTCCATGCCAGGCACGATGGCCGGGTTGATGGCCAGCACCACCCCGGCGTCCGGGGCCTGGATCTTGCCGGTGAAGGTCAGGTGCTTCTGGGCCTTGGGGTTCACCTTGCCGAACTTGGAGGTGAAGATATCCTCGAAGGCCTGGTGCTGGTCCTTTTCGGCCTTGTAGAGCTGGCGGTTGATCTCAAGCTTCATGCGGGCCAGTTCGATCTCGCGCCGGGCGTCGGTCATCTCCTGGTCGGAGGCCAGACCCCGCTCGGAGCGCATCCTGATCTCCCGGTAATCGGCGTTGCGCTTGTCCAGAGCGATCTGCAGGCGCTCCACCTGTGTGTCGAGCATGCGCAGGTCGTAGCTGGAGAGCCTGTGCAGCTCTGACTCCACCACGGAAAGGGGCAGCGAGTACTCGATCAGGGGCTGCTCCGGCACCACCGTGTCCCCGATGTTGACCAGAATCTTGAGGATCTTGATCGAGCCGGTGAAGGGGCGGACCAGGGTCTCCTCCTCGTCGTCCTTCTTCTTGGCGCTCTGGGCCCTGGCCTCGGCCTCGAAGGCCTTGATGTCGGCCTCGGAGGCGTGGGGGGTGCCCAGGTCGTACCCGTTGGGGCTGAAGGTCTTGCCCTGGAAGGTTATGGTCTCCGCGGCCGCGGGCGCGGCCAGGAGCAGCGCGGCCAAGGCCGCGTAAATGAGCGTACGGATAAGCATCGTGAACCTCCGTGGGGGCCGCCGCGCTTCCGGCTGCGGCCGCCCAGGGGGCTTCTTACAGGACAACGCGGATAAACTGAACCCTCCAGGGGAGGGGGGGGCCGCGCCGGGCTACTCGGCGTTGAGGATCACTGAGAAGGCCTTGAACAGGGCGCAGATCTCGTCGCCCACCTTGAGGTCCAGGCTTTTCACGGATTCGTCGGTGACCAGGGCGCAGACCTTGGTGCCGTCGGGCAGCTCCACCACCACCTCGGCGGCGATCTGGCCTTCGGTGATCTTCACGATCCTGCCCGCGTACTTGTTGCGGGCGCTGGTCTTGAACTTCATGTCGTCCTTGACCAGGATGACCCACGGGGCCTTGACCGTGGCCGTGACGGGCGAGCCCATCTCCAGCTTGAGGGTGTCCATGCTGTCGCGGGTGATTGTGGCGACCACCTTCAGCCCACTGGGAGTGGTCAGCTCCACCTCGTAGAGGATCTGCCCCTCGCGGATGTTGCTGACCTTGCCGCTGAACGCGTTGCGCGCGCTGGTCTTCATCTTTCTTTCCTTCAGGATGTAGTGGTTGACGATGCGGCTCACGTCGTCGTCGGAGAAGGCCACGTACTGCGCGGTGAGCGTGATGCTCTGGTGGCCCAGGATGGACTGCACCACCTGCAAGGGCAGCCCGCCGCGCAGGAGCTCCACGGCGCGCGAGTGGCGCACCACCCGGGGGTTGATGTAGTCCTTGGGGATGCCGCACTCCTGGGCGCGTTCGTAGAACTTGCGGCGCACGAAGCCCTGGTCCAGCTTGAAGACCTCGCCGCGCAGGGAGGCGTTCATGGGGTCGTCCAGAAGCCTGGCCAGGGTGTTGGACACCTCGCGCGGCAGTTGCACCTCGCGGTCGTTGTCGCCCCGGATGACCACGCAGGCCCGCTGGAAGTCGAAGTCGGCGCGGTCGTCCACGGCCAGGGCCTCGCCCAGCTTGAGCGCGCCGTAGCGGATGAGCAGGTAGAGCATCCAGATGCGGCCCCGGGCGCGCTTGCGCGCCGGGCTCTTGGCGCCCTCGAACCAGTGCCGGAAGGCCTCGGTGAGGTCGTGCAGGTGGATGAAGTCCAGGTGCTTGACCTCGCCGGGCACCTCGAAGGCCATGGCCGGGCACGGGGCCTTGCCGCCACCCGCCGAACCTCCGGGACCGCCCCCAGTACCGCCCGAGGCCCCACAGGGCGCCTGACCGGGCACGGCGCCAGGATTTTGGCCCAGCTCCTGCCGGGCCTTGGCCACGCGCTCCAGCACGTCCTTGAGCTCCTGATCCCCCAGTGTCCCCAGGGCCGCTACGATATCCTGCTGTTTCATGCCGGCTCTCCGGGGTTAGGAATATCAATTATGTCAATATTGTCCAACCAGTCACGCATATAGGACTTGGGGTGACCCGCCCCGGCCGGTTCAGGCCGCCCGGCGCTGGTCCAGGTAGTACATCACCGGCACCACCATGCGCGAGAACACCGTTGCGGCAACCTCACCGGCCATGAGCGAGATGGCCAGCCCCTGGAAGATGGGGTCGAAGAGGATCACGAAGGCCCCGGCCACAACGGCGATGGCCGTGAGCAGCATGGGCCGGAAGCGCACCGCGCCCGCCTCCACCACGGCGTCCTCCAGGCTGGCGCCCTCGCGCCTGCGCATCTCGATGAAGTCTACCAATATTATGGAGTTGCGCACCACGATGCCCGCCCCGGCGATGAAGCCGATCATGGAGGTGGCCGTGAAGAAGGCCCCGGCCAGGGCGTGCGCCGGGATGATGCCGATGAGCGAGAGCGGGATGGGCGACATGATGGCGATGGGCGTGGTGTAGGAGCCGAACCAGCCCACCACCAGGATGTACACCAGGATCATCACCACGCCGAAGGCTATGCCCATGTCCCGGAAGACCTCGTAGGTGATCTGCCACTCGCCGTCCCACTTCATGGAGTACCCGGCCAGGGATGCGGGCTGCGCCGTGTAGAGCACCGGCAGGGGCCCGCGGCCCCCGGCCTGCCAGGCGCCCTGCCCCGCCGCGCCCAGGCGCTCCAGCTCCCGGGTGATGCGGCCCATGCCGTAGACCGGGCTCTCCTCTTTGCCCGCCATGTCGCCCGTGACGTAGACCACGGGCTGCAGGTTCTTGTGGTAGATGGCCGAGGGCACCGTGCGCTCCTGGATGCTGGCGATCTGCTCCAGGGAGACCATCTGGCCCTGCGCGCCCCGGATGGGGATGGCGGGGATGTCGTCGGCGTGGGCCCTGTCGCGCAGGGGCAGGCGCACCACCACGGGGGCGTCCTCCTGGGCGGACTCGTCGTGCAGCAGCCCGGCCTGGGTGCCGCGCAGGGCCGTGGTGACCGCCTCCAGGGCGCGCCTGGGCTCGATGCCGTTGGCCAGGGCCTTGTCGCGCTCGATGCGGATGAGCCGCTCGGGCTGGGGGTCGTCCACGTACCAGTCCACATCCACCACGTCCGGGGTGCGCGCGAACACCTCCTTGACCTGGCGGGCCACCCTGAGCCTGCCCGCGTCGTCCGGGCCGTAGACCTCGGCCACCAGGGTCTGGATCACGGGGGGGCCGGGGGGCACCTCGGCCACTTTGAGCCTGGCCCCGTATTTTATGGCGATGGGTGCCAGGGCAAGGCGGACCTGCTTGGCGATCTCGTGGCTCTGCAGGCCGCGCTCGCCCTTGGGGGCCAGGTTCACGGCGATGTCCGCCGCGTTCTGGCCCCGGCGCAGGTAGTAGTGCCTGATGAGCCCGTTGAAGGAGAACGGGCCGGAGGTGCCCGCGTAGACCTGCGCGTCGGCCACGTCGGCCCGCTTGAGGATCTCGGAGGCAAGCTCCCCGGCCACGCGGGTGGTCTGCTCCAGGGTGGTGCCCAGGGGCATGTCCACCACCACCTGGAACTCGCTCTTGTTGTCGAAGGGCAGCATCTTCACCAGCACCAGTTTGAGCGGGAACAGGGCGCAGGCCAGCAGGAGCAGGCCCCCCACCAGCGCCAGGAAGCCCCAGCGCTTGCGCGGCTCCCTGATGAGCCCGGCCATGAGCCGCTTGTAGAGCCTGGTGCCCGCGTCGTCCACGTGGGCGTGGGCCTTGGCGGGCCTGCGCCCCAGCACGCGCTTGGAGGTCCAGGGGGTGATGACGAAGGCCACGCCCATGGAGAGCAGCATGGCCAGGGAGGCCCCGATGGGCATGGGCCGCATGTACGGCCCCATGAGCCCGCCCACGAAGGCCATGGGCATGATGGCCGCGATGACCGTGAAGGTGGCCAGCACCAGGGGGGCGCGCACCTCGTTGACGGCCTCGATGATCACCTGGCTGAAGGGCCGCTTGGCGCTTCCGGGCAGGTCCAAGTGGCGCACGATGTTCTCCACGTCCACGATGGGGTCGTCCACCAGGATGCCGATGCAGAAGATGA
>JBKICO010000181.1:0-4797 GCA_046567065.1 Acidobacteriota bacterium | reverse complement strand
CCCTGCACCCCCACTGGCTTCGCGTTCAGGCCTGCGCGCATCACGTTCGCCTGGAACAAAATTTCAGCCCGGGAGGCTTTGCCTCCCGGGCTGATAATTGCGGGGTCCAGGGGGATCATCCCCCTGGCGGGGTGCGGGGCGGAGCCCCGCTCTAACCGCCCAGCTCCGTACTCATAAACCGATGATCTTCCACTCTCTCATCGGTTTACAGCCTGCGCCTCTTTCTCTACAATCAAAGCTATGTAGACCAAGGACAACAGATGAAAGAGGCCGAGTTCGACAAGTACTCCTCCAACTACGACGAGATCCACCGCGCCAGCCTGGGCATCGCGGGGGACCGCAAGGAGTACTTCGCGCTCCAGAAGGCCGAGGCCCTGGCCTCGCTGCTGGCCTCACTGCCTGCGCGGGCTTCGGGCTGGCCCGAGCGCGTGCTGGAGTTCGGCTGCGGCGTGGGCAACAACCTGCCGCACCTCCCGCGCCTGTTCCCCGGCTCCGAAATCTTCGGCTGCGACGTCTCCGCCGCCTCCCTGGAGGAGGCCGCCAAGGCCGCCCCGGGCGTGCGCCTGGGCCACGTGCGCGAGCCGGGCGAGCTGCCCCTGCTGGACGCGCACGGCTTCGACCTGATCCTGGCGGCCAACGTCTTCCACCACATCGAGGCCACCCAGCGCCCGGCCTGGATGAGCGGCATCTTCGCCGCCCTGGCCCCGGGCGGGGTCCTGGCAGTGTTCGAGCACAACCCGCTCAACCCCGCCACCCGCCACATGGTGGCCCAATGCCCCTTCGACGAGGGCGCGGTGCTGCTGCGCGCAAGCGAAGCCGCAGCCCTGGCGCGCGGGGCCGGGCTTGAGCCGCTGCGGCTGGCCTACACCTTTCCGTTCCCCTTCCTGCCTGCACTGGCCCGGCTGGCCGGGCGGCTGCTCGGCCGCACGCCGCTGGGCTTCCAGTACTGCCTGCTGGCGGGCCGCCCGAACGAGGAGCACGCATGAGCCCGACCGGCAAGAAGCTGTCCGTGGTCGTCCCCTGCTTCAACGAGGAGCCGGGCCTGGCCGAGCTGCACCGCCGGGTGACGGCGGCCTGCGGGAGCATGGCGGACTCCGTGGCGGACTACGAGATCGTGCTGGTGGACGACGGCTCCACGGACGGCACCTGGGCGGCCATGCAGGCGCTTTCCGGGCGCGACCCCCGGGTGCTGGGCGTGCGCCTCTCCCGCAATTACGGGCACCAGATCGCCCTGACCGCCGGGCTGAACATCTGCTCGGGGGACCTGATCCTGATCATCGACGCCGACCTGCAGGACCCGCCCGAGCTGCTGCCAGCCATGCTCAACAAGGTGGAGGAAGGCTGCGAGGCGGTCTACGGCAAGCGCCGCTCCCGCTCCGGCGAGACGTACTTCAAGAAGGCCACGGCCAAGGCCTTCTACCGCCTGCTGGACCGCATGGTCTCGGTGAACATCCCGCGCGACACGGGCGACTTCCGGCTCGTCACCCGCAAGGTGCTCGACGCGCTGAACTCCATGCCGGAGCAGCACCGCTTCATCCGGGGCATGGTTTCCTGGGTGGGCTTCAAGCAAGCGGCCATCGAGTACGACCGCGACTCGCGCTTCGCAGGTGAGACCAAGTACCCCTTCCGCAAGATGCTCAACTTCGCTTTCGACGCCATCACCGCCTTCTCCGTGGTGCCGCTCAAGTTCGCCACGGTGCTGGGCTTCTGCATGGGCGTGGCCAGCCTGCTGGGCATCGTCTACACCGTGTTCGGCTGGCTCGCAGGGGACACGGTGCAGGGCTGGGCCAGCACCATGCTGGCCGTGCTCTGCGTGGGCAGCGTGCAGCTCATCGCCATCGGCATCTTCGGGGAGTACATCGGGCGGATGTACATGGAGTCCAAGCGCAGGCCGCTCTACATCATCGACACCACCACCAGGGAGCCCCGGTGACGGCCTCCCCCCGCCGTTTCCGCGCATGAAGGCCGTTCTTTCCGGCAGCAGGCCGGAGAACGGAGGGGGCTTGGCCCTCCTGTGCTTCGCGGCGGGCGCGGCGGCCTATTTCCCGGCCTCGGCCTGGGCGGTGCTCGGCCTGCCCGGGCTCTACGTGCTTACGGCCGCGCTGCTGGCGGCCGCCGTGTTCCTGCGGGGGGCTGGCGGCGCGGTGCCAACGGCGGGGCTGCTCCTGACGCGCGCGGCGCAGGGGCTGCTCTGCGCCCTGGCCGGGGCCAGCGCGGCCAATGCGCTGATCGCCTACGCCAACATCGACTTCGCCCGCTGCATGGACACCGTGAACAGCGGCGCGCAGGTGGTGCGGGTCTGGATGGTGGCCCACGGCCAGAGCCTGTATCCGCCAGTCGGCGAGTCCCAACTGCTCTTGAGCATCTATCCTCCGGTCTACTTCTACCTGGCGGGCGCGCTGTGCGCCCTGGGCGCGGACCCGTACCACGCGGCCCTGGCCGTTAACTGCGCGAGCCTGGCGGGCATCCTGGCCACGATCCTCGTCTGGACGCGGCGGGAGTCGGGCTCCTGGCTGGTGGCGGGGCTGATGGCCCTGGCCTTCTTCTGCCAGCCCTCGCTGGGTGCCTGTGTGCGCTGGATCAGGTCGGACCTGTTCGCCTGGGCTTTGGCCTTCTGGGGAGCCTGCCTGTTCTTCACCGGCAGGGGCGGGCGGGGGCAGGCCGCGCTGGCCGGGCTGTTGCTGGCCCTGTCCATTTTCAGCAAGCAGCAGACGCTTTCCCTCCTGGCGGGTTGCGCCAGCTTCTTCCTGGTGCGGCCAAGCTGGTTCGGGCGCTGCCTCGTGCTGGGGCTCTCGGCCGGGGCGGTGGGGGCGGCCATGTTCGGGGGGCTCATGCTGGCCACCCACGGCAGCTACCTGACGCACAGCTTCCTGTACCCGGCGGCCATGTCCGCGCAGCCGTCGGTGTCCAGCTGGGCCAACGCGCTGCCGCGCATCAGGACCTTCAGCCTGCGCGCGGTCGGGCTGCTGCTGGCCTTCGCGGCGGCCCTGGGCCGGGACGCGCGGGCAAGGCGCGTGAACCCGTTGACCTGGCTGGCCCTGGTGCAGGCCGCCATGCTCGTGCTGCTGCTCAAGCACTGGGGCGCGGGGGAGAACTACTACTGGGGGCTCTCGGGGCTGCTCTGCATCCTGGCGGGGGGGCTGGCCGGGCGCTGGATGGAATCGCTGCCCAAAGGCTCGCCCCTGGCCTGGGCGCTGCTGGCGGCGGTGTTCATGGGCGCGCCGGGAGTCGCGGCCATCGAATTCACGCTCTCCCTGCCCAAGGAGGCCAACCCGGCCGTGGACGGCATCAACGCCTTCATCGAGAAAGGCGGTTACCAGCGCGTGCTGCTCAATACCGAGGCGGGCTGCGCGGTGCTGGGCAAACCCTGGCAGCCCCGGGTGACCTTCTTCGACTCCCTGGAGCTCTTCTTCTACGAGAAGGCCAGACTCTGGAAGTTCCACGACTCGCAACTGGCCCGCGACATCACGGCCCGCAAGTACGACGCCGTGATCGCGGGCGGCACGGCCATGGCCCCCCAGTTCTGGTGGTACGTGGCCAACGGGTACGAAAAGGCTGGCCAGGCGGGCTACTCCACGTTCCACACGCCCCTGCCAGGCACCATCGTGCTCTACCCCAGGCCCAGCAACGATCCCGTCTCAAACGGCGGGGTGAGCGCGCGCGTGGCGGGCGTGGAGGGAGTGTACGCCCTGGCCGACTTTGGGGCCTACGCCTTCACCAGGCACGAGGCGGTCAAGGTGGGAACGGTCACGTTCTCTCTGGAGTCGGACGGCCCGGTAAGCGGGGTGCGGGTGGCCTTCGCCTCCCTGGTGATCCACCCCGGAGAGGGCAACAGCCTGGATGTGGAGGTCAGCGAGGAGGGCGGCCCGTTCAGGCAGGTCTTCAGCTACATTGGCGACGCCAAGAAGGACACCGAAAAGGAGCTTCTGGAGGCCCGCCGCGAAGCCGCCCTCGAGACCCATTCACGCAGGCTGGCCGTGCGCTTCGTGCTGCGCGGCTCCGGCCAGCTCTGGTTCAGCGAGCAGTTCCCCCTCTCCTTCATCGTGCGCTGAAGCTCGGGGTCTGCCCGGTCCGCAGGGCCGTTCAGCCCTCTGGCGGCCCAGGCGTGCCGGGCATCCTGGGCGCGTTCTTTCCGCCGCGCACGGCCTCTCGCGGTGCTCACGCGGCTGCGCGGGCGGACTCCAGAAGCCTTACAGCAGCGAACGATAGATGCCCTCGATCTCCTCAAGCGTGGGCTGGCGCGGATTCAGGCGCGAGCTCCCGGCGGCCAGGGCGTCTTCGCTCATGGCCGTGATGGCCTCCTCAGTGACCCCGTAGTCCGAGAGCTTCGCGGGCAGCCCCGTCTCCGCGAACAGATCCTTCAGCGCCCACACTGCGGCCTTGGCCGAGGGCTCGCGGCAGCCCAGGGCCAGCGCCACCCCGCCCAGCCGCTTCTTGCAGCGCGACAGGTTGTAGGCCGTCACGGCGGGCAGCAGCAGGGCGTTGGCCGCGCCGTGCGGCACGCCGAACATGGCCCCCAGCGGGCGCGACATGGAGTGCACCAGCCCCACAGAACTGTTTGAGAAGGCCAGCCCGGCCTGGAGCTGGCCCAGCAGCATCTCCTGCCGGGCTTCCAGGTCCTCAGGGTCGTCAAGCGCCACGGGAAGGTTGGCGGCGATGGTGCTGATGGCGGCCAGGGCCAGCGGGTCCGTGAGCAGGTTGGCTTTTTTTGAGAGATAGGCCTCGATGGCGTGGGTCAGGGCGTCCATGCCGGTGGCCGCAGTCACGTGGCGCGGCATGGAGACGGTCAGCTCCGCG
>JBKICO010000180.1:0-9165 GCA_046567065.1 Acidobacteriota bacterium | reverse complement strand
AATGCCCCTACGGCCTGCCCATCCCGGAGATGCTGCGCGAGCACCTGGAGCTGTACGACGCCCACAGGCTGCTGCCCAAACCCTGAAGCCGAAAATCCCCGGTCGGACACGCGGCCGCATGACCGGCACGCGCGGACCGCACCGAGAGTGCGCCGAGAGTGCGCCGGGGCGGACCAGGCTTAAGCTGCAATGCGGCGGCCCTCCACACGGAGGGCCGCCGCTTCGTTTTCGGGTCGGGCCTACTCGCCCAGTTCGAGGTAAGTGTCGCCGGACTTCAGGAATTCGTTGATTTGCTTGTACATCTGGCTGGCCTTGCGGGATGCCTCCACAGCGGCCTTGGGGTCGCTCGCGCGGGCGTTGAGCGTGTAGAAACTCACGGAGGGCTGCGAGAACTGCACGGCGATCACCAGGGGGAGCGCGCCGCCCGCGTCCTTGATCATGGCGGCCACCTTGGCCTCGTCCGCGCCTTCGATGGGGTTTTGCAGGGTCACGGTGGCGTGCTGGTTGGCGTTGAGGGTGGTCTTTCCGTAGTGGATCCACTTGCCCTGGGCCTCGGCGGCAAAGGCCTGGCCGCAGAGGCAGACGGCCAGCAGCAGGGCCAGGGCGAAAAATTTCGGGAACTTGAGCATGGATGCGCCCTCCGTATGGGTTGCGAAGTGATACGGAAAGTACGCGAATGCGCCCGGATGGCAAGGCGTTCCCGCAGCGGCGCGCCTCACTGCTCCGGGAGCAGCAGCGGGCCGATGCCGCCCAGCGGGGCCACGGGCGGGGCCTTGCCCACTGGCACGAAGGTGTAGCCCTCGGCCTGGATGCCCTCCACCATTTCCTTGAGGTAGGCGATGTCCAGGAAGGGGTGGAAGTAGCAGCCCGCCCAGCCGTCGCGCACCACCTTCACCAGCCGGGCCAGCCCGATTGCGTCTGCTGGAAGGCGCGGGGGCGTTTCGTAGGGGCTTATGTAGTTGCAGGTCTCGGGCAGGCGTTTCGTGCCGTAGGCGTCGCGGTCGATGACGTAGGGGGCGAACTGCTCCCGGAACTGGTAATTCCCGTTGTTGTCCAGGGCGAAATAGACGCCCCTGTCCAGGGCCAGGGGGAAGAAGCGGGCGAACACGGCGTAGTCCGTGGGCGAGGCTAGGTAATGCGGCGTGAGCCAGGCCACGGGGTAGAGGTTGGCCCTCCTGAGCAGGCCCAGGCCCGCGGTCAGCCTGTCCGTGGCCCACTGCTCGCTGTCCTCCGGGATGAAGCCCACATAGCGCGTGGACCCGTCCGCCTTGCGCGCGACCCGGTAGAACTCCCAGTCGTCGGCGCTGACCCCGCTCTCGGGGTTCTTCACGCTGGAATACTGGTGTGTGTAGCCGTGCATGATCACGCGCCCGCCCCGCCTGGTCATGTACTTCACGGCCGCCAGCGCCTCCGGGGCCTGCGTCCAGTTGGAGGAATAGGGCTTCTCGTAGACGTGGCGCGGGTCTTCGTATTGGGGAATCACGCTGATGGCGAAAGGAATCTTGCGGGAATACAGGTAGTCCGCGATGGCCCTGAGCTGCGCCGGATCCTGGTGGGTGTGCACGTCCTCGATGCGCAGCACGGCCTGATGGTTCTCGCTCACGCCGCTTTCCAGCACGTCGTGCAGCACGTCGCAGAAGGCCAGGGCCCTGTCCGCATAGACCACGTTTTCGAAAGGGTTGTCCGCTACGAAGTAGAGGTTCCTCGAACGCAGGATGTAGGGCGTGGCCTCGCCGGAGCTCTTCGCCAGGGCGATGATCTGCGCGCCGGGGCGATCCTCTAGCGTGACAATGGTCAGGTCCCCGCCGGTTCGCGGCAGGTTCGTCCTCTTGTACTCCACGACGGACCAGTCGGAGGAGTTGACTATCTTCACATAGCTGATGCCGAACTTCTCCTGGAACTGCGTCTGGGTTGAGCCCCAGGCGACCTTGTGCAGATTGTAATTGATCCAGACCAGCTTCGCATTCGTGTTCAAGACATCCAGAATGAAGTTCTGGTTCAGGGCTGAATTGAATGTAGTCCCCAGATAGAACACGGCATCATAGGAGGCCGACTCGTTTACCGTATAGGCTTCGACCGGATGCGAGACCACTTCCGTGTTGAAGTGGCTGAGAAGGTTCTTGAGCTGCGTCGTGGAGAGCTCGCCGTTCCAGGCGCTGGAACCAGACCCATCGTAGACGATGAGCACCTTTTTCAATGGGCTAGACTGCCCATGTGCGGCAATCGTCAATACGAGACACAAGGCGATGCACAATGACCCGACGAATTTCATAAGCAACCCTCACAAACGGCGCACGCATTCCCGTGCGGGCTCTCGCCCCTCACATAGCAGCACATGGCGTGTTTGCATATACTCCATAGGGATGCCGGGCTGCTTTCGCGAGAAATGCATGGTTCGCCCATGACGGCCGCAACCGCCGCCCCAGAAACGGCGTGGGCCGCATGAATCGCGGCCTGGCTTGCAGCGGACCCGTCGTCGGAGGGTGTTGCGGTAGAGTCCACGGAATGTGTACCACTTCCGTGGACTCTACCTGTTGCAGGGGGTCGCAGGCCTGAATAGGCTACTCCAGCCACCTGCGGCTTTGCCGCCGTGTCACGCCAGGGCGCTCACCTGGCAAAGCCTCATCGATCCAATCAGGGCAAGAGGGGAAGCAGGTTGGCCTCCACGTTGGGAACGGGAAGCTGTTTCGGGCCTGCGCTGGCCTGCGGCGTCCCCGCGCTGGGCGCGAGCAACTCGCCATTGCGCCCGAAGGGGTCCATGTTCATGAATGTCGTCAACTGCGCCCGGCCGTCAGCCGTGCGCCCACCCTGGCCCGTGGGGGGCAACTCGACAAACTGGTCGCAAGCGCCTTGTTCGATCTGGCTGGCTGTACAATTGACGGCAGAGTCGTCACCGGGTGCGGCCACTGCCAGGAAGAGCTGAGGATGGTCGAAGGGGGCAGACTCGTTCTTGACCCGAGGGTCGGTCAGGGTCAGCAGGAAGGCCACCAGGGCGTTCTTCTTGTCCTCGTCGCCGGACAGCTGCCCGATGGGCCCGATGTCCTTGGACAAATCGCCCGCGTTGGCTGCGCCGAAGTTGCCGCCGCGCGTGTAGAAATCCACCACTTGCTTGAGCGTGCCCACCGAGCCGTCGTGGAAGTAAGGCCCGCTCAGTTCAACGTTTCGCAAGGTCGGAGTCTTGAAAGTCCCGTTGATGATGGCGTTGGCCTGGTTCACCCCCGACTGCAGGGTGAAGGACAGCGGCCCGCCGAAAGGAGTGTTGCCGCCGCGCCCGGTATCCTCGGCTGTGGGGCGCACGCCGATATTGTGAAAGCCCGCGTCCCTGGTTCCGGTACGGCCGTTGGCCGTCGTGTCCGCCACGGTCGGCAGCACGGGGTTGAGCCCCTGGCTCTGCACGAAGGAGACCGTATGATCGGAGAATTCGGCCCCGGCGTGGCAATTGGCGCAACGCGTGCCGCCGGAGGTGAAGACGCCCAGCCCGTCCTCTTCCTGGGCGGTGAGGGTGGCCTGGCCGAGTTGGGCCAGGTCGTACTTGGACTGGTCCGAGATCAGGGTCCGCTCGTAGGCCTGAACAGCCAGCCCCCAGAACAGGGAGAAGTTGGCCTCCATCTGGCTGTGGCCGTTCACCAACTGAGAGGAGTTCCAGTATTTGTCGGCAAAGGCGTCCTTGATCATCTGCTTGTAGGACACGCTGTTCTTCACGCCGCGCGCGGGCCAAGCCGAAATGTTGCCAAGGACGGAGTCGGAAGGATGAACGAGTTGCTTCGCCAATGGCCGGACACCAAGCATTTTGCGCCCCAGTTCGGGGAAGGTGCGGCCATTGAAAGCCATCTCGACGGGGTTGTTGGGCGGGCCGACCGCCTGGGAAGCCAGGCTGGAGTTCCTGAGTGCGACTGCCTCCTGAGCCAACGAACCATTGGTGTTGGCCCAGACATGCGCTCCGGTATCCGCAGCGCCAAAGGGGTTCACGCCATTGAACGTGTTGGAGGCGCGGCCATCCCAGAAATTGTTGAAGTAGTACACGGCATTGATCGTGGACGGGGCATTGCGGCCCGTAACCTGCCGGACTGACTTTCCCGCAACCTGGAATACCGGCTCGGACTGCAGCGTGCCTGCATCCCTGGAGCGTGGTTTATTGCCGTTCGTGGTTGTGAATGCGTAGTTCACCAGGCCCTGGGCACCGACGATGTCGTCGCTGTCGCTGACCACGTTGGCGGCACTATCCGGGTTGGCCACCTTGTGAAAGGGGAAGTCGGCGGGAGAGAGGCTGCCGTTGGCGCCCTTGATGCTGAAGTTGCCGTTGGCGCCAGGGTTCAGGGTATTGCCGGAGCGGATGTCGGCGCCGCCCTGGAAATGGCACGTTGCGCAAGCCTGGACTCCATCGCTGCCGACCTGCATATCCCAGAAGAGAGCCTTTCCCAACCGGATGGCGGCGGCCTGATCCTTGATGTAGTCGCTGATTCCCGGCACCGAAGGAACCGGTACGGTGGAAAGGGCGGGAGGATCCCCGGCAAAGACTGTCGCCGCAAAGAGAGCCAGGCTCACGGCTGACGTCACCACAACTCTTGCGCATGCAACAACGTTCATCACGCACTCCTTGAAGAGATGTACACACTTCGATCTATATATTTTCAACAAACACTATCTCCATAAACGCCCAATCTATACTTATGGCTATAGCGGTGCCGCAATGACACGTCATAGATGGAGATCAACAGTTGCCGGGAGGATCGCGAGACTTGGCCGGGGAACAATGTTGGGTGAGAATTATGGGGCTTGGAACCGGTTGTTGGTGGGTTCTTGTGTTATATACGGGAGGCGAGGCATACCCACACTGGATGGCTGCCAGATGCTGGGCCTCTACACATATAAGGCACTTTATGTCTGCCTCTGTACTTCTCTTCAGAACCTGAGTTGTATTGTATGCCTTCAGCGCGGGGTCTTCTTGCTGTTTCTTTACGCCGCATACTGCCGTAGAATGAGCAAACGCCTTCGTAGCGCAGCGAGCATATTGGGCGAGTTGATTGCCAGCATGACGGCTTGCCAAGGCCTCAGCCTTGCGCCGCTCGAACTGATCAGCCAAGTGGTACTGGTAGGCCACTGGGAAGGCCAAGACCACAAGACAGACGATCAGGCTGCAATACTTTTTCACCATACCCCGACAGCTAGCACAGGGCGATAAAAATAGTAAACATTTGTAGAAAGGATACCGCACTTGACTAGCAAGACCATGTCACGTGCGGCCTCTGTACTGTCACTTGATGAGAAAACGCGTGTCAGCCTAGCTTCATTGCTGGATCATCGCACGTCACTTGATGAGCAGACGCCCATCATGCGCGCCACGCGGCCGGGCAGCACTGTCATCATGTCCCGCCACCGGTTGAAAACGTCCGTGCCAGCCTACGGGGCGTACATTCCATCCATTGTACTTGAGGTGGCCTATGGGCAGGCTGCCCTTGACGGCATTTAGGCGCGTTGGGAGGGGGCCAAGACAGGAAGTACGAAGAGTTTCACCCCATACATTCCAGGAACCTGGGGACATGCGGGGGATAAAACAACATGCCAGCCTAACGCCAAGTCCCCGACTCAGCGTGACCGCAACAGAATTTCTTGATTTTGCTTGGTACCCGAGGCCGGGCTCGAACCGGCACAGCCTTGCGGCCGAGGGATTTTAAGTCCCTTGTGTCTACCAATTCCACCACTCGGGCATCGTGAGGGAAGCTGGTTCTAGCCGCCCGCAACCGTGTCGTCAATCACGGGTCTTGGCCCCGGGGGCTCCTGCTGATATGGGGTCGGCCATGTCACACTCACGCAACCGGCTGGTGGTGTTGGGCCTGGACGGCCTCCCTCTCTCCCTGGCGCGCTCGCTCTGCGCGGGCGGCAAGCTGCCCAACCTGGCCTCGCTGGCGCTTTCCCCCGAAGCCCGCGCCATCCGCGCCGAGCTTCCCGAGCTCTCCCCGGTCAACTGGGCCTCCGTGGTCACGGGTCTGAACCCGGGCGGGCACGGCGTGTTCGGCTTCAGCCGCATCGATCCGGCCACCTACACGCTCTCCCTCACGGACTCCTCCGCGATCCAGGCCCCCACGCTCTTCGAGCGTCTGGGCGCGCAGCACCGCACCTCCAAGGTCATCAACCTGCCCGGGGCCTACCCGGCCAGGCCCATGCCCGGCATGCTGGTGGCGGGATTCGTGGCGCACGACCTGGCCCGCGCGGTGCATCCGCCCTTCCTGGCCTCCATCCTGAAGGGTGAGGGCTACGTGCTGGAGGCCGACACCACGCGCTGCGTCTCCGACCCGGACTATCTGCTCGCCCAGTTGCGGGCCACGCTGCGCTCCCGGCGTAAGGCCCTGGATCTGTTCTGGCCCGACCTGGCCTGGGACGCCTTCATGCTGGTGCTCACCGAGACGGACCGCATCTTCCATTTCTTCTATCCCGCAGTGGCCAACCCGGAGCACGCCCTGCACGGGGCCTTCATGGAGCTGCTCACCGAGTGGGACGCCCTCATCGGCTTCGTGCTGGAGCTCTACAACGCCCTGCCCGAGCCCAAGCGGCTGGTGGTGCTGGCGGACCACGGCTTCACCGAGTGCGCCACCGAACTGGACCTCAACGTCTGGCTCATGCAGCAGGGGCTGCTCAAGCTCAAGGGCCTGGGGGCGAACGAGTTCGACAGCCAGGCCATCGCGCCGCACGAGACCGCCGCCTTCGCCCTGGACCCAGGCCGTATCTACATCAACGTGAAGGAACGCTTCGCGCGCGGCGTGTTCCACCAGTACATCGGTGACAAACTGCGCGGCGAACTCAAGGCCGCGCTCCTGGAGCTGCGCGTGGACGGCAAGCCCGCCCTGGCCGCCGTGCACGAGGCCCAGGAGATCTACTCCGGCCCCTTCGTCTCCCGCGCGCCGGACCTGATATGCGAGCCCGCGCCCGGCATCTCGCTCACGGGCAAGTTCAACCGCACCGAGCTCACCGGACTCTACGGGCGCTTCGGCTGCCACACCCCGGGGGACGCCTTCTTCTACGATTCGGCGGGCTCCGCGCCCGAAACCGTCAGCGAAGCGGGGCGCGAACTGTTCGCCCACTTCGGCCTGACCCCCGAGGCCCGCCAGTGGCCATAGACTTCGCCAGCCAATTGAACCCCGCCCAGCTTGAGGCGGTGATGGCCACCGAAGGCCCCGTGCTGGTCATCGCCGGGGCGGGCTCGGGCAAGACGCGCACCCTGGTGCACCGCCTGGCCCGCCTGGTGGAGCTGAACGTGGAGCCCTCCTCCATCCTGCTGCTCACCTTCACGCGCAAGGCCGCCATGGAGATGCTGCACCGCGCCGAGCGCCTGTTGGGCATGACCCTGGGCGGGGTGCAGGGCGGCACGTTCCACTCCTTCTGCTTCGCCACGCTTCGGCGCTACCCGCAGTTGGCGGGCGCGGGCGGCGTCAGCATCATGGACCGCTCCGACGCCGAAGACGTCATGGGCCAGGTGCTCGGGCAGATGGGCGCGGGCAAGGGCGACAAGAGCTTCCCCAAGAAGGGCTTCGTGCTGGAGCTTCTGAGCAAGGCCCGCAACAAGGAGCTCACCGTCCACGAGGTGCTCTCCCGCGAGGCCTACCAGCTGCTGCCCCACGCAGCCACCATCGAGGAGGCGGGGGACGCCTACCAGGAGTACAAGCAGAGCCACGGCCTGCTGGACTACGACGACATGCTCTTCACCCTGGAGCGGGTGCTCCTGCAGAACCCGGAGATGCTCGAGGCCATGCGCCGCCGCCACCGCTACATCATGGTGGACGAATACCAGGACACCAACCTGGTGCAGGCCCGGCTGGTGCGCCTGCTGGCGGGCGAGGCGGGCAACGTGATGGCCGTGGGCGACGATGCCCAGTCCATCTACGCCTTCCGGGGCGCCAACGTGGAGAACATTCTGAGCTTCCCGCGCATCTACGAGGGCACCAAGGTGATCCGCCTGGAGCAGAACTACCGCTCCACCCAGCCCATCCTGGACCTGACCAACGAGGTGCTGCGCCACGCCAAGGACCGCTTCGACAAGAACCTCTTCTCCGAACGCCTGGACGGCCCCAAACCAGAGCTTATCAAGGCCTACTCCGACCAGACCCAGGCCCGCCTGGTGGTTGAGAAGGTCCGGGAGCTCAAGCGCCGCTACATGCCCTGCGAGATCGCGGTGCTCTTCCGCGCGGGGTACCAGTCCTACTCGCTGGAGATCGGGCTGAACAAGGAGGGCATCGCCTTCCAGAAGTTCGGCGGGCTGCGCTTCTCAGAGGCGGCCCACGTCAAGGACGCCGTGGCCTTTCTGCGCGTGACCCACAACCCCCGCGACGTGGTGGCCTGGAAGCGCGTGCTGACCCTGGTGGACAAGGTGGGCGAGAAGACCGCCCTCAAGCTGGCCGCCGCCGTGCGCGACGGCGAGGGCGGCGTTATCGAGAGCCACCGCAAGAAGAACCCGGGCCTCAACGCCCTGTTCGCCTTTTTGGAGGACCTGCGCGCCGAGCCCGGCGGCCCCCAGGCCATGCTGGAGCGCGCCGTGGCCTTCTACACGCCCACGCTCATGCACCTGCACCCCGAGGATTACCCGCGCCGCCTGCACGGGCTGGAGCAGTTGGGCCAGATCGCCCAGAACTACGCCCACCTGGAGCCCTTCCTGGCCGACTTGGCCCTGGAGAACCCCGAGGAGGAGCGCAAGGGCGTTCGGGAGGACGCCGTGGTGCTCTCCACCGTGCACTCGGCCAAGGGCCTGGAGTGGCCCGCCGTCATCCTCATCGACCTGGTGGACGACCGCTTCCCCTCCCGCCATGCCCTGGCCCGCCCCGAGGACCTGGAGGAGGAGCGCCGCCTGCTCTACGTGGCCTGCACCCGCGCCAAGGACGAGCTGAGCCTCTTCGTGCCCGGCACCGTGTTCAACCGGGGCGGGGGCGGCTCCCAGCCGGCTATGCCCAGCCTGTTCATCCGCGAGCTGCCGCGCGAACTCTACACCGAGAAGCGCGAGACATTCTCCGGCGGGCTGGCCGACGCCTCGGCCAGGGCCGAAGCCCTGGCCCCGGTGAGCCACCGGACGCCCCTCGGGCATCCTTCGCCCACGCTGGCATTCGGCCAGACACCGGGCCAGTCACCGGCGCGCAACCCGGACGGAGGGGCTTCCGGGCCGTCGCCCTTCGCCTCCTC
>JBKICO010000179.1:0-3362 GCA_046567065.1 Acidobacteriota bacterium | reverse complement strand
CGGCCAGCTTGGCCCGGGGCAGCCACAGGCAGAGGCTGGGTCGCAGGGCGCAGGCCAGCCAGGCCGCGCACCAGCCCAGGGCGGCCACGGCCGCCAGATTCATGCCCGAGACGGCCAGCAGGTGCGCCAGGGAGGCCCGGCGCACGCGCTCCAGGTCGGCCTGGGCGATGGCGAAGCGCTCGCCCGTGACCAGGCCCAGCACCATGCCCCCGGCGGAGCCCGGCCCGGCCCCGCGCAACACCGCGTCGCGCAGGCCCAGCCGCCAGCGTTCCCAGGGGTCGTCCGGGAGCGGCCCGGCCAGCGCCACGCCCTTTGGGCCAAGGGTGTAGGCCCGCAGGAACACCCCGCGCAGACGCCAGCGCCAGCCCCAGCCGTCCACGCCGAAGTTGTCGAAGCCCTGGGCCGGGCGGGGCCGGGCGTCCAGGTCCACGCGGGCGCCGGGCTCGGGGCGGAAGGCCGGGTCCTGCCAGGTCCAGGCCACAAGGCCTGGAAGGAGGCCCGGCAGGGCCGTGTCCGGGGTGTCCGGGCCGCGCAGCCGCACGTCCGAGAGCATGACCTCCAGGCGGTTGCCGGGGCGCTCCTGCACGGAATCCACCCGCGCGTTCAGGTGGCTCTTCAGGCGGGGGGAGTACAGATCGTCGAGGCCGGGGGGGATGCCGGGCAGGCGCAGGCTGGCGTAGCCGAAGCCCAGCAGGGCGGCCAGGGCGAAGGCGGCGGGGTGGGGGAACCTCCTGCCCGCCAGCCGCCAGAGCGCGGCGGCCAGGATCGCGGCCCCGATGCCCGGGGCCGGATCGTGCGCGGCCCAGGCTCCGGCCGCGCAGGCCAGGAAGAGGGCCTGCCAGGGCAGCAGGCCCGGGCTGGGGGTCACTCCTTGGCGCGGGTGATGCGGGCGCCCAGGGCCTGGAGCTTGACCTCCATGGCCTCGTAGCCCCGGTCCAGGTGGTAGATGCGCGCCACCTCGGTGGTGCCCTTGGCCGCCAGGCCCGCCACCACCAGCGAGGCCGAGGCCCGCAGGTCCGAGGCCATCACGGGCGCGCCGGTGAGGCGCTCCACCCCGCGCACGAAGGCGCTCTGGGAGGTGACGGTGATCTTCGCGCCCAGGCGCACCAGCTCCTGCACGTGCATGAAACGGTTCTCGAAGATGGTCTCGCGGATGGTGCCCGCCCCGGAGGAGACGCACATCAGGGCCATGAGCTGGGCCTGCATGTCGGTGGGAAAGCCGGGGTAGGGGCGGGTGGTCACGTCCATGCAGGTGAGCTCGCCGCCCCTGCGGGCGCGCACCAGGCCGCCCTCGGCCTCCTCGATGGAGACGCCCATCTCGCGCAGCTTGCTGCACACGGCGTCCAGCGCGCCCATGGGGCAGTTCTCCAGCAGCAGGTCGCCGTCGGTCATGGCGGCGGCCACCAGGTAGGTGCCCGCCTCGATGCGGTCGGGCATGATGGAGTATTCGCAGCCCGAGAGCGACTCCACGCCCTCCACGCGGATCACGGGCGTGCCGTGCCCGGTGATCCTGGCCCCGCAGGCGTTGAGGAACTCGGCCAGGTCCATGATTTCGGGCTCGCGCGCGGCGTTCTCCAGGATTGTCTCGCCCTCGGCCAGGGCGGCGGCCATGAGCAGGTTCTCTGTGCCGCCCACGGTGACCTGGTCGAAGAGGATCTTGGCCCCGCGCAGGCGGCCGGCCTTGCCCTCGATGTAGCCGGAGTCCAGGTCGAACTGAGCGCCCATCTTTTCCAGGGCGGTGAGGTGCAGGTTCACCGGGCGCGCGCCGATGGCGCAGCCGCCGGGCAGGGCCACGCGGGCCTCGCCCAGGCGTGCCAGCAGCGGCCCCAGGCAGAGCACGGAGGCGCGCATGGTCTTGACCAGGTCGTAAGGGGCCTCGGGGGTCAAGCCCGCTCCGGGCTTCACTATGGCCGTGCCGTCCTCGAAGGAGGTCTCCATGCCGAGGATGTTCAAGAGCTTGAGCGTGGTGTTGATGTCGCGCAGCCTGGGCACGTTGGCGTAGGTGACGGGGCTGTCGAGCAGGATGGCGGCCATGAGGATGGGCAGGGCCGCGTTCTTGGAGCCGGAGACGCGCACGCGCCCGTGGAGGGGCGTGCCGCCTTCGATGACCAGTTTATCCATGAATATCCTCGCGCTATGGGGGATGGCCCGGGGCGGATGCCCGGGGCCACGCGCTGTGTTGTGGTTTGGGGCCGGAGGGCGGGCCTGCGGTCCGGCTCCCCTGTAGCGTGAAGCGGGCGCGTGCTCAAGGGATAGAAACGGGCGAAAGATGCTTGACCGCACCCCGGGCTTGAGATAAGTCCCTTGGTTCGACGGTGGCTGTAGCTCAGTTGGCAGAGCACCAGGTTGTGGCCCTGGGGGCCGTGGGTTCAAGCCCCATCAGCCACCCCATCGAGCAAACGAAACCCCGGAAGCCTTGGCTTCCGGGGTTTTTTGCGTTCTCGCGGCAGGCCATCCCCCACGTGCGCCGCCTGCCGTTTGCCGGGGAGGGGGCCCTCAGCCCGGCACACGGCGTGAGGCCTCAGCCCGGGCCGCACTCGGACTCGCAGCCCGGAGTGGGGCCGGGGGAGGCGTGCCTGCAGGCCTGCCGGACCTCCTGCTTGAAGAGCTCGAAATCCACCTGCATTCCGTTGATGTAGGCGCTCCAGCCAGCGCTTGATTTGGCGTAGTGCACCGCGTCCTCGATTTCGGCCTCGGTGGCACCGTTGAGCCTTGCCATCTCGGTGTGGAAGAACGCGCAGTACTTGCACTTGGTGGCCGCGGACAAGGCCACCCCGATCAACTCGCGGTACTTGTTGGGTATCGGCCCGGGGACGAGCTGCACCTGTTTGAAGAGGTTCCACTCCAGCTCAAGCGATCCCTCCGGGATGGACTTGAACATTGTGGGCACCAGCCCGAACATCGCCTCCATTTCCTTGTGGATCTCGTCCCTGGTCATCGGGGCCTTCCTCCGTGTTTTTTCCGGTGTCCGTTTTCTGCGCCGGACTGGCCGCTCAGAATCTGTAGTTCAGGCCGAAGGCCACTTTCACGGCGTCGCCGCCCCTGGCCTCGTTGACCAGGCGCGAACCCCAGACGCTCTTCAGGAAGGAGCCGTGCGCCCAGCCGGCCTCCACGATGGCCGCGAGGTTCTCGTAGATGGCGTACTGGTTGTCGAAGTTGACGCTCAGGACGTATTCGCCCACGGCCAGGTCGCGGCCCATCTGCACGTAGTTGCCGGTGCCGGTCAGCAGGGTGGCGTTGCGCAGCGCCCGGCCGCTGTTGTTGCCCTGGGCGTAGGTGAAGGTCAGCCGGTGGGTGAGGTTCTCGATGAAGGAGACCTTGTTCAGCGAGGCGGCGAAGCCCCAGGAGCCCATGGCGTTGAG
>JBKICO010000178.1:0-2882 GCA_046567065.1 Acidobacteriota bacterium | reverse complement strand
TACTGGTTCATCCAGATCCACTCGGTGAAATAGGAGGCGCGCGAGCCCAGGTCCCGGCTGGGGGCGATCATATTCACCAGGGCCTTCTTCTGGGCGATGATCTCCCTGGCCAGCCAGTACATGCGCAGGTTGGCGCGCGATACTGGCGGGATGGTGGTCTCCACGATGATGGCCACCTTGGGGTGGCTCCCCAGGTCGAACCCTTCGGGGACGTTCTGTGCGGCGGTCTTGCGGAATGAGGTCATGGCTTACTCTGTGAGGCTCACTGTGGAGTGGCCCTTGCGGATCATGCTCAAGAACTCGCGCAGGTCCTGAAGCAGGTATTTGGGGTTGAGCAGGTCGCGCTTGAGGCGCGCCAGGATGTATTCCGGGCGCAGGTAATACTTGAGGTAGCCCTGCTTCTTGAGCTCCAGCACGCGCTCCTTGCTGATCCCGTCCGGGTAGTACTTGGGCCAGACGGAAAAGAAGTCCTCGCCGTACTCGAAGTTGATGTAGCGGTCGATGAAGTCGGGCGGCACCTTGCCCTCCTCCAGGGCGATCTTCCACAGGCGCGAGCCGGGCAGGGGCACGGCCAGCTTGAAGCCCACCTGGGTCAGGCATTTGACGCCCAGGCTCTTGAGCTTGGCCGGGAAGAAGCAGGTCTCGGCCAGCTCCTGCTCGGTCTCGGTGGGGTGGCCCAGCACGAAGGAGGCCTCCACCTCGAAGGGGTGGCGGTCGAGAATCTTGAAGGACTCGAAAATCTGCTTGTCGCTGATGCGCTTGCCCACGATCTCCCGGCGCACGCGCTCGCTGCCGGTCTCCACGCCCACGAAGAAGTCGCGGCAGCCCGCGCGCCACATCAGGTCCAGCACGTCGGGGTTGATCTGGTCCAGCCGGATGCCCCCGGCGGACCAGCGCACCGGCTTGCCCCAGCGCATGAGGCCCTCGCAGAACTCCACCACGTTGCGCTCGCGCAGGGTGAAGCTTTCGTCCAGGAAGCCGTAGCGGCCCCCGAAGATGTCGTAGCCCTGCTTCATCTCCTCCAAGAGGTTTTCGGCCGAGCGGAAGCGCACCTTGCGCGACATGGGCGAGCGTGAGCAGAACACGCAGTTGAAGGGGCAGCCCCGCGTGCCCAGGAGCGGGTAGTACTGCAGCCCGGCCTCCTTGTAGGCCTCCAGGGGCGTGAGGTCGTAGGCGGGGAAGGGCATGTCGTCCAGGCTGGCGGTCATCTCGCCGGTGAAGGTGCCGCGCACCTTCTCCCCGCCGAGCACGCGCTTGGCCAGTTCGGTGAAGGTGATGTCCCCGTCGCCTATGACCCCGATGTCCACCTGGGGGTAGCGCTCCAGGAAGGTGGGGTCGTTGCTGATGTGGAAGCCGCCCAGGGCGATGGTCAGCTTGTCGCCGAAGCGCTGGCGCATCCCGTTCACGATGCGCATGGTGATGTGGATCTGCGGGGAATTGGAGGAGATGCCCACCAGGGGGATGTTCTCCGCCGCGATGACCTCGTTGATCTTCTCCACCGTGAGGGGCTCGATGCCCAGGTCGATGATCCTGGGGTTCATGCCCCCCTGGCGCAGGGAGGCGGCCAGGTAGTTCAGCCCGATGGGCGGGTAGAACTGGATGCCCCGGGCCACCCGGCCATAGGTGAAGGAGGAGTTGATCAACAGGACGTCGGTCATCGCTGTTACCTCTTGCGGGCCACGGCCACGAGGTTTCCTCCGCCCAGCGGTCCTTGGAGCTTGAGCCCCCCCACGAGCAACGCCAGCAGATGTGTCCTGAAAGAAGTGTAGTGCACGCCGCGCACGAAACGGTGCGGATCGCCCATGCCCTCGATGCGGATGGAGAGCGGGGCGAAGCCCGAGCCCTCGAGGGCGCGGGTCATGGATTTTGCCTCGAAGTAGCAGAGGTGCTCCAGCATGTAGTGCACCGCGAAATCCTTGCGGCCCACCAGGTTGGAGAGCGTGTTCTGCAGGTTGGACTGCCTGGGCACCTCGCAGTAGAGCACGCCCCCGGGCTTGAGCAGGCCCCATACCCGGCGCAGGGCCGCCATGGGCTCGAAGAAGTGCTCCAGCACGTGGTTCAGGTGCACCAGGTCGAAGGATTCGTCCGGGAAGGGGCACTCCTCGGGAAATATGCCGTGGGCCAGCTCGGCCGCGGGCACCGTGCGCCTGAGCTCCTCCACGGTTTCGGCCGCGAACTCCTGCCCGCTGGCCTGCCAGCCGCGCTCCAGGGCAGCTTCCAGGAACTGCCCGCGCCCGCAGCCGATTTCGAGCACCCGGCCCGGCCCGCCCGTGAGGGGCTCCAGGGCGGCCAGGCGGTGGGCGAACATGGCCTTGCGCTCGGCGAACTGGGCCGGGAAGTACTGGCCGTCGTAGTATTCCTGCGAGGCGTAGAGCGCGCTCAGGGCCTCCAGCGTGGGCATGGGGTTCTGGTACTTGAGCCCGCAGTTCGCGCAGCGCACCAGGCGCACGCGGTCGTCCCGGTGGTATTCCGAGGCTTGGTCGCAGCGGCAGACGGGGCAGACGGAGGCGGGCGGGGAGGCGTGGTTCATTGGGGCGAGCCTAGCGTCTGACCGTGAGGGGGGTCAAGCGGGTCCTGGGCCGTAGCCCATGGCGTCCAGGGTGCGGGAGTAGATGTTGTCCCAGAGGTTCTCGCGCGAGGCGGCCACCACGTTGCCCCGCACCGCGAAGTAGGACGCCGGGTCCGAGAGCAGCCCGATGACCGCTCCGGCCAGGGCCTCGGGGGAATATTCGATGACGCGGCCCAGGTTCTTCTCGCGCACCTCGCGGTGGGAGGGCGGCACCTCGGTGGTGACGATGGGCAGGCCGCAGCCGATGGCCTCGCGGATCTTGATCACGTCCCCGAAGCGCTTCACGCTGGTCTCCAGCGGGGCGTAAGGCGCA
>JBKICO010000177.1:0-4420 GCA_046567065.1 Acidobacteriota bacterium | reverse complement strand
GATCGAGGGGGTCAGCCAGGTGGAGACGTCAGCCTTGTCAGGCAGTATTTCCGAGTAGGCGGGGATGAGCAGCACGTCGTCGAACGTGAGCCCCAGGCCGGTGATTCTTTCCATAACGCCCTCCGCAGGCGGGTTAGTCGAGTCCGAGGTAGGCCGAGCGGACCTTGGGGTCCTCCAGCAGGTCCTTGGCAGGCCCTTCAAGGGTGACCTGCCCGGTTTCCAGCACGTAGCCGCGATGGGCCACCTGCAAAGCCATCTGCGCGTTCTGTTCCACGAGGAGGATGGTCACTCCGTCGCGGTTGATGCGCTGGATGATCTCGAAGATGTTTTCGACGACGATGGGGGCAAGGCCCAGGCTCGGCTCGTCCAGCAGGAGCACCTTGGGTCTTGCCATGAGCGCGCGCCCGATAGCAAGCATCTGCTGCTCGCCGCCGGAGAGCGTGCCGCCGTGCTGCTTGGAGCGCTCCAGCAGCTTGGGGAACAGCTCGTAGACGTGCTCCTCGTCGGCTTTGATGTTGTCCTTGTCGTTGCGCAGATAAGCGCCCATGAGCAGGTTTTCGCGCACGGTGAGCCGGGGGAAGATCATGCGTCCTTCGGGCACCTGGGTGATGCCCCGGGCAACGATCTTCTCGGTGGAGAGCTTGGTGATGTCCTCGCCGAGGAACTCCACCGTGCCCTGGCGCGGCACGGTCACGCCGGAGATGCTCATGAGCGTGGTGGTCTTGCCCGCGCCGTTGGCGCCGATCAGGGTGACGATCTCGCCCTGGTTGACGGTCAGCGTCACGCCCTTGAGGGCGTGGATGGAACCGTAATAGGTGTTGACGCCGGTAAGACTAAGCATGGGCCGCCCCTCTGCCCAGGTAGGCCTCGATGACCTCCGGGTTTTCCCTGATGTCGCGCGGCCCGCCCTCCGCGATCTTCACGCCGTGGTCCAGCACCACCAGGTGTTCGCAGATGCTCATGACCAGCTTCATGTCGTGCTCGATGAGCACCACGGTGATGTCCTTCTTCATGATGGCGTGGATGAGGTCCACCAGGGAGGCGGTCTCCTGGGGGTTCATGCCCGCCGCGGGCTCGTCCAGCAGCAGCAGCTTGGGCTGGCTGGCCAGGGCCCGGGCGATCTCCAGGCGGCGCTGGTCGCCGTAGGAGAGCGAGCTGGAAAGGTCCAGGGCCTTGTTCTTGAGGCCCACGAAATCCAGGTACTCCATGCTCTGCTCCACCAGCATGCGCTCCTCGGCCTTCTGGGCTCCGGTGCGCAGCACCGCGCCCCAGAAGCCCTGGGCGGCGCGGCAGTGGCGGCCGATGCGCACGTTGTCCAGCACGGGGAGCGAGCCGAAGAGGCGGATGTTCTGGAAGGTGCGGGCCACGCCCATCTGGGTCATCTGCTCGGGGCGGGAGCCGCCCACGTCCACCGGGCCGGTCTCCTTGTCGAAGACGATGCGGCCTTCCGTGGGTTTGTAGATGCCCGCGATGCAGTTGAACATGGTGGTCTTGCCAGCGCCGTTGGGGCCGATGAGGCCCAGGATGCGGCCCTTCTTCACCTCGAAGCTCACGTCGGCCAGGGCCATTAGGCCGCCGAAGCGCTTGCTCACGCCGTCGATCTTGAGAATGGTGTCCATGCCCTACCCCGCCCTCTCGGCCTGGAGCCTGGCCTTGAGGTCCAAAATGAGCCTGCTCTTCTTGCTGGTGGCGGCGATGGTCGGGAAGAAGCCGCCGGGCTTGAAGCGCATGATGAGAATCATGATGAGGCCGTAGACCAGGAACCGCGTCTCGGCCGGAAGGCCGAGCTTGGGCAGCAGCACGCGCAGAACCTCGCCCAGGGCGATGAGCACCACCGCGCCCACGATGGCCCCGTTGATGTTGCCCAGGCCGCCCAGCACGATCATGCACAGCACCAGGAAGGACTCCCAGAACTTGAACACGTCCGGCGCCAGGAACATGGACCACTGGGCCATGAAGCAGCCCGCCAGCGCGCCCACGCCCGCGGAGAAGGCGAAGGCCACGGTCTTGTAGGCCATCAGGTTGATGCCGCAGCTGGCGGCGGCCAGGGGGTCCTCCTTGATGGCGAGCCAGGCGCGGCCCAGGCGCGAATCCTCGATGCGGCACATGACCACGTAGACCGCACCCACCATCGCCAGCCCCAGGTAGTAATAGGGGACCTCGCTCAGGAAGTCGTAGCGCCAGTCGATGCCCAGGAACTCCAGGCTGAGCGCGATGGGCGGGATGCCCGGCAGGCCCAGGGGGCCGCGCGTGAGCCAGATTTCGTTGGTCAGGAAGAGCACAACCAGTTCGGTGAAGCCGAAGGTCACGATGGCGAAGTAGTCGCCGGAGAGGCGCAGCGTCGGGGCCCCGCGCAGCATGCCGCAGAGCGCGCCCAGGGCGATGGCCCCGGGGACGATGAGCCAGAAGCTCACGTTGTGGTTGTACGCCAGGATGCCCGCCGTGTAGGCGCCGATTCCGTAGAAGCCCACATAGCCCAGGTCCAGCAGGTTGCAGAAGCCGGGCAGCACGTTCAAGCCCATGGCCAGCACGGCGTAGACCATGATGAGCACGGCCACGTGCATCACGTATTCGCTGCTGAAGGGCAGAACGGGGAAGGCCAGCAGGGCGGCCAGCCCGAGCAGTTTGAGAGCGGTCTTGTTGCCAGTCATGTGCTTGCCCCTATGCCTTCTGGCCAACGCTCTTGCCGAGCAGGCCCGAGGGCCGCAGCAGGATGACCGCGATCATGACCGCGTAGCCCAGGCCGTCGCGGTACTGTGAGGAAACGTAGCCCGCACCCAGGGTTTCGGCCACGCCGAGGACCACGCCGCCGAGCATGGCGCCGGGCACCGAGCCGATGCCGCCAAGCACCGCCGCCGCGAAGGCCTTGACGCCGGCGTTGTAGCCCATGGTCGCGGAGAGGGTGTTGTAGTACATGCCGACCAGGATGCCCGCCACCGCGCCCAGGCCGGAGCCCAGGGCGAAGGTGAAGGAGATGACCCTGTTGACGTTGATGCCCATGAGCGCGGCCGCCGTGGCGTTCTGCGCCAGGGCGCGCATGGCCGTGCCGACCCTGGTCTTGTTGATGATGAGCGTGAGCCCGATCATCATGGCGATGGTCAGCGCGTAGATGAACACCTGCAGGCCGGAGACGTTCACCGAACCCAGGGTGAAGGCCGTCTCGCTGAAGGCGGCCGGCACGGCGGAGCGGGTGAAGGGCACCGGGCGCGAGCCCCAGATGATCATCGCGATGTTCTGCAGAAAGATGGAGACGCCGATGGCCGTGATGAGCGCGGCCAGGCGCGGCGCTTTGCGCAGCGGCTTGTAGGCTATCTGGTCGATGAGCACGCCTATGCCCGCGCAGCAGGCCATGGCCAGGGCCATGGCCGGGAACAGCGGGACTCCCAGGGCTTGGATGAAGGTGATGCAGAGGAACGCCCCGAGCATGTACACTTCGCCGTGGGCGAAGTTGATGAGCTCGATGACGCCGTAGACCATGGTGTAGCCCACGGCGATCAGGGCGTAAATGAGCCCCAGGGTCAAGCCATTGAAAAGTTGTTGTTCGAACACGGCCTTCTCCGAACCGATGGTGTTGACTGCCGGGCCCCGGCGGCGAAGCGCCGGCCCTTCCGAGGGGTGTCCCGCGCCCCTGCGCGCGATCCGCGTTCTATATGCGGATTTCTTATGAAAAGAAACAGGCTGGACGGTCATCCAGCCTGTTTCGATTCATTTCAAGCCGGTGTCGGCTAGTTGGACATCTGCTTCGGGGCGGGCACGAACTGGCCGCCCTTGACCATCTTCACGTAGGCGGGCTTCACGCAGTCACCCTTCTCGTTGAAGTAGGTCAGGCCGGTGATGCCCTTGAAGGCCTTTTCCTTGGAGTTGATGGAGGCCAGGTACTCGCGGATTTTGGCGCGGTCCGGGCCGACCTTGGAAATGGCCTCGATGATCATACCGGCGGCGTCATACGCATTCGCGCTCATCCAGTCAACATCGCGCTTGAACTTGGCCTTGTAGGCCTCGATGAAGGCCTTGGCGTCCGGGCCGGCGGTCTCGGCCAGGAAGGGGGTGGTCAGGTAGGTGTCGTCGGCGGCGGGACCAGCCAGCTTGATGTAGTCGGCGTTGTCCAGGCCGTCGGCGCCGAACTTGGGCACGTTGATGCCCAGCTTCTTGGCCTGGTCGGCGATGAGGGCGCCTTCGGCGTAGTAGCCGGCGATGAACATGGCCTCGGGGGCGGCGCCCTTGAGCTTGGTCAGCTGGGGGGTGAAGTCGGTGGCGCCCTTCATGTAGGCTTCCTCGCCCACGACCTGCAGGCCGTTGGCCTTGGCCTGCTTCACGAAGGCGTCCTTGAGGCCGATGCCGTAGTCGTTGTTCTCGTAGAACACGGCGACCTTCTTCAGGTTCAGCTGCTTGAGCATGTAGTCGGCCAGAAAGGTGCCCT
>JBKICO010000176.1:0-3443 GCA_046567065.1 Acidobacteriota bacterium | reverse complement strand
ATGTCCAGCAGGCGCAGCATGGCCCAGGGCTTGAGCGAGGTGTTGAACTCCGTGACGTTGTACTGGAAGGCCATTCCGCGCGCGTCCGGCAGGCCCAGCTCGTCCACGCGCAGCAGCCCGGCCCCGGCGGGGGGGGCGAAACCCGGCCCCAGGGCGGGTAAAGATGCCGGGTCCTCCGCCAGCACCAGGTGCAGCCCGTCAACAACTCCATTGGCCGCAATTGACTCCAGCAGCACGGCGGCCCGGGGCAGGTAGTTGGCGCAACAGATGGTGAAGATGGCTGTCTTCAAGGCGTTCCTCGTGTTCGGGCGCGGCAGTTTTTGCCGCCCTGGCCCGGATGGCGGGCGCAGCAATTACCGGGCCTGATCCCCGCTCCGCAGCCGTGCCTCCCACTCCTGGGCGGCCCTTTTCCAGTGCGACCCCTCGGGCTCCCGGGCGAAACAGGCCAGGGCCTCGTCCGTGCGGCCCAGGCAGGCCAGGGCCTGGCCCTGCTTGTGGCGCAGGCCGGGGTGGGCCGGGGCCAGGGCCTCCAGCTCCGCCAGGGCGGCCAGGGCCTCCTCATTTCGGCCCGCGTAGCGCAGGGAGTCGCTCAGGAACAGGCGCAGGTCCAGATTGCGCGGGGCCAAGGCCACGGCTTTGGCGTAGGCCCGCGCGGCCTCGTCCGGGCGGTCCATGGCTGCGAGAGCCGAGCCGAGGGCCTCCAGGGCCAGGGCGTCGAGCGCGGGCGGTGGGCCGCCCTCCCTGCCGGTCACAAGGCCGGGCACGTCCTCCAGCTCCGAGCGGGCCTCGTCCGTGCGGCCCAGGCGGTGCAGCACTCTGGCCAGGTCGAAGCGCAGCCCGCAGAGGAAGCTGAATTCCGCAGTCGTGCCGGGGTCGCGGCCGAGTTCATTGAGCGGCGGGCCGGGCCGCACGGCGCCAGAGGCCCAGGGCGGCAGCTCCGGCAGCGGGCGGCCTGGCAGCATGGAGTCCATGGCGGCGAACACGGCGGGGGTGCGGAAATAATGTGAGAAAGCCCAGGCGGCGGCCCGGTCCGCCGCCAGATCGCGCCGCAGCATGTGGCCCAGTCGCTCCCGGAAGTGGGCCTCGTCGCCGGGGCGGTGGGTCAGGCCCAGGGCGTTGTCCTCGATGCGACGGGCCATGAGGCCCTGCCCCGCCGCCAGGACGGGCTTGCCGCAGCGGTGGGCCAGCAGTTGGATGCCCGAGGAGCCGTAGTGCCGCCGGTACGGCAGCGCCACGCAGGGCACGGCCTTGTGCGCCAGCACGCTCAGGAAGAGCCTGTCTCCCGGGAGGTAGCCTTCGTGGACGAAAGCCCGGCCCCTGGCCTCCAGCCAGGCCAGCAGCTCGCCCTCCTCGTCCGTGGCCTGGTCGCACACGGCCTCGCCCAGGACCACGCAGCGCATGTCCGGGGAATCGGCCACGGCCCTGAATATCCAGAGGCTGTTCTTGCGGGCGTCGCGCTTGCCCAGCACCGGCAGCACCGGCCCGGGCGCGGCGTCCAGGAAGGCGCGCAGACGCGCGGCATCGCGGCCGAAAGTCCCCCCTGGTCCCATCAATTCCCGACACGGATCCGGCAGGAAGCGCACCCCGCGCCCGGCGTGCGCATTGGCCCATGTACAGGCATGGTACTCGTCCAGGGTGAAAACCCCGGAGACCAGCCCCCGCGAAAGCACCGCGTCCAGGCGCAGGCCGTAGGGCTCGCGCTGCCCGGTATGGGCCTCGCGCCCGGCGAAGGTGGCCACGGCGTAGGTGTTTTCCAGCGGGGCCGCCTCCTGGGTGAACATGTCGTCGCAAGTGAAAAGCCACTCGTCAGCGCCCAGGTGCACGGTGAGCGCCGCGCCGGTGCGCTCCTGCAGGGCGCGCACCCCCTCCAGGGAGCAGTCGATGCCGCAATCCACGACGAATTCCACGCGCCCGTCGGCCGCGCAGGCCTGTCCGAAAGCAGTGGAGCGCAGATCCGCCCCGGCGTGCACAACCCGGAAGCCCCGCAGCAGCCCCCAGCGCGTGAAGCTGCTGGCGTAGGCCGCGCCGTGGCCGCGCCGCATGGGGTTGACCAGCAGCAGCGCGGCGGGCCTCGTGCCCTCCTGGCGGGTGTGCGATTGCGATATCATTGAGGAAGGAGTACCCTAGCCATCCTGCCCGTGCAACGGGGCCGCCCTGGCATACATGATGCTTGCCCCCGGGCAGGGACTATTCTGCCGCCCCGGCAGGCCGCGCACACCGCCACCAGAGAGCCTTATCCATGATTGCCATCCGCGACATGATGATCATCCAGATCGACATCACCAACGCCTGCGTGAACAGCTGCTCCAACTGCACCCGGCTCATAGGCCACCACCGCAAGCCGTTCTTCATGGATTTCGAGATGTTCACACGCGCGGTGGACTCCCTGGCCGATTTCTCCGGCATGGTGGGCATGATCGGCGGCGAGCCCCTGCTGCACCCCGAATTCGCGCGCATGGCCCTCTACCTCCAAGAGCGCATCACGGACCCCAAACGCCGCGGCCTGTGGTCCACCGTGCCCGAAGGCACCAATCACGGCGCGCTCATCAAGGAAGTCTTCGGCAACCTCTACCTGAACGACCACACCGTGGACAAAATCATGCACCAGCCCGTGCTTGTGGCCGCAAGCGAAGCCGTGCCCGACCCCGCCCGCATGTGGAGCCTCATCGACGAGTGCTGGGTGCAGAAATGCTGGTCGGCCTCCATCACGCCCAAGGGGGCCTTTTTCTGCGAGGTGGCCGCAGCCTTCGACATGCTCTTCGACGGCCCCGGCGGCTGGCCCGTGGAGCCGGGCTGGTGGCTGCGCGAGCCCCACCAGTTCGGCGAGCAGAAAGAGCGCTGGTGCCCGCGCTGCGGCTGCGCCGTGCCCCTGCCCCGCCGGGCCAGCACCGAACAGGTGGACGACGTGAGCGCGCGCAACCTGGCGGAGCTCGAGCGCATGGCCTCCCCCAAGGTGCGCAAGGGCCGCGTGGCCCTGTACCGGGGCGAAAAGGCCGAAGGCTGGAACCCGCACCACAACTGGTACATGTCCGAGGTGGAGGGCGAGGCCCAGTACCGCGAGCGCATCGCCAAACGCCTGGACGCATCCGAATGAGCGACGGATTTTCCACGACCACGCGGCGCGTGCGCACCCGCAGGGGCGTGCTCTGGCTGGGGCAGACCTGCAACCTGCGTTGCCGGTTCTGCTATTTCCAGACGCGCGTGGCCACGCGGGAGCACCCCGACCACCCCTTCATGAGCCTTAACAAGGCCAAGGCGGTCTGCTCCACCCTGCGCGGCCACTACGCCAACACCGCCGTGGACATCCAGGGCGGCGAGCCCACGATTTATCCGCACATCGAGGCCCTTACCGCCCACTGCCGCGAGATCGGGCTTTTGCCCACGCTCATCACCAACGCCGTGGCCCTGGACGACCCCGCGCGCTGCCGCCGCCTCAAGCAGGC
>JBKICO010000175.1:0-8387 GCA_046567065.1 Acidobacteriota bacterium | reverse complement strand
CTCGCGGGTGACGAGCTTGCCCGGGTTGAGGATGTTCTTGGGGTCCACCTGCTGCTTGTAGGCGCGCAGGGCCGCGATCTTGTCCTCGGGCAGGAAGGCGATCTTGGTGATGCCGATGCCGTGCTCGCCCGAGACCGCGCCGCCCAGCTCCATGACCTTCTCGAACACCTTGTCCGCGGCCTCGTGGGCCTGGGCCAGCATCTCGGGGTCGTTGGAGTTCACGGGCAGGTTCACGTGGCAGTTGCCGTCGCCCGCGTGCATGTGGTTGGCCACGATGATGCGCCGGGCCAGCATGTCCTGGTAGATGGCCTCGATGTCGTTGTAGAGCTTGGGGTAGCGGGTCTTGAGGTCCGTGAAGAAGTAGTAGCTCTGGACCTCAAGCTCCTGGTCGTTGAGCTCGTCCTTGGTGCGGATGCCCCGCAATATCTCTGCCGCGAACTGCATCTCCATGGAGATGAACTCGTCGGAATCCGGGAAGCCGGGCAGGCGCGTGGCCTCTTGCAGGGCCTTGCGGTAGCTCTTGGCCAGGTAGAGCAGGTTCAGCTCCTCCAGGAAGTCCGCGAAGTCCGGGATCACGCCCAGGGGGATGACCACGTCCTCGTTGATCTTGAAGCCGGAGGTGCGCTTGGCGATGGCGGAGAGCTTGTGGCGGTCCTCCCAGAAGAGTTCGGCCTCTTTCTCGTCGCGGGCCACGAAGGCGTCCACGCCCTCGTGCCGGTTGGCGATGGCCACGATCTCCTCCACGGCCTTCTCCAGGGCGGGCAGGTCGTTGCCGTCGAGCTGGAGCGTGAGCACGCTGATGGGGTCGCCCTCGTACTGGGCGGACTTCTTGGAGTATTCGATGGCCTTGACGTACTTGGCGTTGAACTCCTCCAGGGCGGAGATCTTCACCAGGTCGCCCTCCTGGCGGATGCGGTCGCGCAGGCCCACCACGCCCTGGATGGTCAGCATGGCGTTGTGCATGGAGCGGCCGAAGAACTCCAGCACCAGCACCTTGGAATGCCTGAGCTTCTCGTAGCAGATGAAGCAGGCCTCGGTGATGACGCCGTCCACGCCCTCCTTCTGCATGCCGGGCAGGCCGCCCAGGTACTTGTTGGAGACGTCCTTGCCGAGGCCCGGGCCGCGGATCTCCGCGCCGTCGAGCTCCACGGTGTCCAGCACCTTGCCGCGCTGGTCCACGATCTCGAAGCGCGCGGTCTCGCTGGGCAGGATCTTGTGGCGCGGGTGGTCCACGCGCCTGATCTCCACCACGCGGGCGTCGGGCGTGACCATCTTGTAGGAGAGCAGGTTGTCGAGCGTCGTGCCGTATTCGAAGGCGTAGGGGCCGCCCGCGTTCTCCGAGATGTTGCCGCCGATGGAGGACGAAGCCTTGGAGGCCGGGTCCACGGTGAGCAGCAGGCCCTTCTGCGAGGCGGCCTGGATGGCCTGCAGGGTGATGACGCCCGCCTGCACGCACAGGGTGCGGGCGTCGGCGTCCACGGAGAGCACCTGCTTGAGCCTGGTCAGCGAGAGCACCACCGTGCGCAGCCGGGAGGGCACCGCGCCGCCGGTGCAGCCCGAGCCGCCGCCGCGCGGGATGATGGCGAAGCCCATCTCGCCAGCCAGCTCCATGATGCGCTGGACGTGCTCGGTCCTGTCGGGGGCCAGCACCATCAGCGGCAGCTGCATGCGCAGGTCGGTTGCGTCGGTGGAGCACTCCACCAGGTTGTGGGGGCCGTCCAGCACGGCCTTGTCGTCCAGGAACTCGGAGACGCGGCTCTTGAGGTCGGCCCGGAACTGCTCGTCCGCGTCGAAATCCTTCCAGAAGGCCTTGATGGCTCCGGCGAGCAGGCGGAAATACTCGGGCGTGAGCATGGTCTGCGTCTGTTCGAGGCGCTTCTCCACGGATTCGCGCACGTCGGCCGGGTCGATGAAGGGGTTGTAGCGCACGAGGAAAAGCTCGCTGGCCAGCGAGACCGCGACCTCCTGGATGTCCTCGGGCCAAGTGCCGAATTCGCGTTCGCCGACGCCCAGGACCCTGGGGACCAGACGGCTCAGCGGGATCGATATATGTGGCTGTTTTTCTGGCATGGGGAGATTACCTGCGATCAAAGGTGGGAAGGCACGTAGATGTATTACCGCTCCGCGCGGTTGGCAAGGCGTTTCCTAAGCCCGCCGGGCGGGGCTTTTTGATGTTTTTGTGTAAACCGAAAAAAGAAGGGCCGGAACCGCTTTGCGGCCCGGCCCGGAACGGACACGCCCCCCGGAGCGGGGGGACGCTTTCCTACAGGTTCAGGAAGTAGTCGCTGCCGCACACGGGGCAGCAGGTGTGCTCACCGGCCAGGGCGCCGCACTTGGCGCACTTTTTTTCACCGGGAGGGTTGTTGGGGTTGGGCTCGCCGCAGATGCGGCAGCGGGTGAAGTCGGGATCGTTGGACACGTTGCATTTGGGGCATATCCACTCGGTCTTCATCTCGGTCATGCTGCGCCTCCGTTGTCGGTGAGGGAAGTGGAGCCACACTAGCCTTATTCAGCGCCCAGGACAACGCCGGAAAACGAAAAATGCGCCAGAGGACTCATCCCCGGCGCGAAACGGCATGGATCGGGCCTGAACGGCGCCCGGCGCGGCGGATGCCTCAGCTGGAGGCGGCGGCTCCGTCCTGGGCGAGGGCGGGGCGGAAGCGGCGCAGGGCCCCGGCCTTGGCGATGATCTGCTCCTCGCGCCAGACCTCCTGCAGGTAGTGCCACACGGCGTCCAGGGGCACGTGGGAGCGCAGGTACTCCTCGCAGCGCGAGAAGCTGTAGTGATGCGCCACGGCGCGGCTGACCACGGCGGTCTTGCACTTGTTGGCGGCCAGCACCATGTTCACGGCCTGCTCGTCCGAGACGGGCAGCCCCGGCAGCGGCTGGGTGGGCAGGGGCAGCACGGCCTCCATGAGGCGGGCGTCGAAAACCACGCAGTTGATGCTGGCGAACCCTGAGTAGAAATAGGGCTGAGGCTCGCTGGCCAGGAAGTTCTGCACGAAGTCCTCCCGCACGACCTTCTCCCACATCCAGCGGTGGTAGACCCAGTTCTCCTCCACCAGGCCGCCGTCGTACATGGCGCGTTCGGCCGGGTAGGCGGTCTTGAGGTGGCGGCCCAGGGCGTAGAGCCCATGCGGGGAGACGGGGCACAGCGCGCTGACCAGGGGCACGTCGCGGCTGAAGGAGTGGAAGCGGTAGCCTTCGAGCAGGTGCTCCAGCCAGCGCGGGGTGACGAAGACGTCTTCGTCGAGCTTGACCACCACGTCGTCATGGTGGCGCTCCAGGATTTCGTTCTGGACGGAATTCACGGCGGGCATGAGCCCGCGCGGGGAGCAATGGATGACCTCCACCCTCTCGTGGGTGTGCATGAAGCGGTTGAGGATGGCGGCGTGGTCGGGGCTTACGGCGTTGGCCACGATGTAGATCTTCTTGAAGCGGGCCAGGTTGGTGAACCGCTCCAGGCAGCGCAGGCTGAGCAGGAAACAGTCCAGCCTGTGCGACGTGAGCAGCATCAGCACCGGGCGGACGGCGGCGCGGTTCGCCCGCAATGGCACTATCTTGTTCATGTTTCAGCCTATCCTTGGCCGAGAGGTTGCAATTCAAACGACTCCGCCTATCTTATCGGATCAACAGGGCCGGACTTTAGGGCCGGCCGAAAAAAAATTTCAGGCCTTCGCGCGCGGTGCCCAAAAGTGGCTTCCGGCGTGCTTGACAGGGCTTCCTTTCCGAGGCTAAGGCTTTGGCATCCGATAGGGACGGCCGGGCTGCTTTTGCAACCGCCTGATTTTATTGTGATAATCGGGTGCACTTACCCTCTGGGGTGGCGTTCCCGCCAATACGGCCAAAAAAACCAAACGTGAGAGTGGAGGTTACGACCATGGGCTACAAGGTCACTGTTGACGAAGAAAAGTGCACCGGCGACGGCGAATGCGTGGACGTGTGCCCCGTTGAGGTTTACGAGCTGCAGGACGGCAAGTCTGTCGTCGTGAACGAAGAAGAGTGCCTGGGCTGCGAATCCTGCGTCGAAGTCTGCGACCAGGACGCCATCACCGTCGAGGAAGAATAGTCCCTTCCCCGGTTTTCTCTCAGGCGGGAGCGCGCCCTAGCGGCGCGCTCCCGCCTGCTTGTTTGCTCTTGCCCCCGCCGGGGGCGAACTTATATCACTGGCTGCCGCCGACGCGGCAGGGAGACGACGTGATAGAAGCCGACTTTTCCGACATCTTCGCCGATTACGAGGCACTGGTGGCCGAGGTCGACACCGTGTTCGACAAGGTCAAGGCCGCCTGCCCCGAGCAGGTGCGCTGCGAGGTGGCCTGCGCCGACTGCTGCCACGCCCCCTTCGACGTGAGCCTGGTGGAAGCCCTCTACCTCAACACCCAGTTCAACAAGCGCTTCCCCAAGGGCGACTCCCGCTATCTGCTCACCGAGGCGGCCAACCGCTCCGACCGCGAGCACTACCGCCTCAAGCACAAGGCCTGGAAGGCCGTGAAGGCCGGAGTTCCCGAGGAGCGCATCGTCGAGGATTTCGCCCGGGAGCGCATCCGCTGCGCCCTGCTCGCCGACGACAACCGCTGCCAGATGTACGACGCCCGCCCCGTGACCTGCCGCCTCTACGGCGCGCCGCTCAACGTGGGCGGCAAGCTGCGCGTGTGCGGCAAATCCGGCTTCGAGCCGGGCGGCAAGTACCCCGCGGTGAACATCGCCAAGCTGCAGGAGCGGCTGCTGGAGCTCTCCAGGCGCGTGGCCGAGCGTGCGGGCAGCAAGGAAGCCTACGTGGGCGAGATGCTGGTGCCCGTCTCCATGGCCATGCTCAGCAGCTATGACGAGGAATTCTTCGCGCTCAAGGAGCCCAAGGAGGACTGATCGTGGCCGCAAGCCCCCTCACCCCCGAGGAAGAGGCGCAGAAACGCTTCATCTACGAGAGCATCCCGCCGCGCAGGCGCAAGTTCATCGACAAGCTGGGCTACGACAACTGGGACCCCTTCCAGAAGCCGTTCGAGCCCATCGACATGCGCATCGACACCACCAAGCGCACGTCGCAGCGGTTGATGAACGACTTCATCAAGAGCGTGCCCGAGGGCACGGCCACCGGCACCGACTACTCCGCCGGGGCCTGGGAAATGTGCGTGGGGGTGGTCAACAACGCGGAGCGCTTCAGGGGCATGTACGACTTCGTGCTGTGGTACTCCAAGCTCCTGGACAGCGAAAAGGGCCTCTAGGCCTTCACGGAAACACACAATCGGGGTGATCCAATGGTCCAATACGCCGACAACATCGACGACCACATCGCAGGCCTGGAAGAGAAGCTGCGCAAGAACGACCAGTGCGCCTCCTCCCACTACAACCTGGGCGTGGCCTACATCTCCAAGCGCCGCTACGAGGACGCCAAGACATGCTTCGTGCGGGCGGCCGAGCGTGCCCCCACCATGGCCGAGGCCTACGTGCAGTTGGGCGGCCTGGCCATGAACGACGGCGACATCGAGGCCTGCCTGCGCTACAACACCGCCGCCACCAAGGCCCGCGCCCGCTTCGCCGTGCCCCACGGCAACATCGGCTTCTGCCTGCTGCAGATGGGCGACGTGGAAAAGGCCATCAAGGCCCTGCGCCAGGCCGTCAAGCTGGATTCCCAGTTCGTGCAGGCCTACGGCACCCTGGGCAGCGCCCTGTTCATGGCCGGGGAGATCGACGAATCCATCGAGATGAGCAGCCGCGCGGTGGAGCTGCACCCCAAGTTCGGCCCGGCCTGGAACAACCTGGCCCTGGCCTACCTTGAGAAGGGCGAACCCGCCAAGGCCAAGGAGTTCGTGGCCCGCGCCCAGGAGTGCAACTTCGAAGTGCACCCCGGGCTCATCGCGGACATCGAGGCCGCGCTGAAGGCCTAGCAGCCTGTTGAAAAATTCCCGCTGGCTGCGTTGCCCCGAAAAAGTCAAACCCTCGCGTATGCCAGATACGCATCAGCCTTGACTTTTTCGTGCGCCTTACCAGCGAGCTTTTTGAACAGGCTGCAAGAATCGGCTTTTGCAACACGCAGCTAGCGCCTTCCCGCAACCGGAAACGAAAAGCGGGCCCCGTCGCAAGACGGGGCCCGCTTTTTTTCATGGCCGGAAGCCGCCAGTTCAGTCCAGCAGCGCGTCGAGGTTCTTGAAGCAGTTGAGCCAGCCGGAGGCGTACTCGTCGCGCAGGCCGGACGTGATGAAGCGGTCGTGGGCGAGGCGCAGCTCCGTTCCGCCGTCCTTTGCCGCGAAGGCCACGGTGACGAGCGTTTCGGGCATCACCTCGCTGGTGAGCTTGTTGTGCCAGTTCCAAGTGAAGGCGAGCCTTTCGCCGGGGATCACCTCCCGGTAATCGCCGGTGGCGTATCCCGACACGTCGTCGTTCCCGATGCGCCCGGCCATGTCCAGGCGGAACTCCCCGCCGGGCGTCACTTCCGTCTTCGCCTCCGCCTTGAAGCTGTCGTGGGGCAGCAGCCAGCGCTTGAGCAGCTCAGCCCTGGCCCAGGCCTCGTAGACTTTGGCCGGTTCCGCCTTGAACATCCTGGTCATTTCAAGCTTGAACGTCTCGGTCATGGCTATCTCCCTTTCCGGAAGGCTCCGGCGGCGGCGAACCACCGCCCGGCCTTCCCTCTACGCTCCTTACCTCCCGGCCATGGCGCGCAGCCTGCGGATGCGCTCCTCGGTGGGCGGGTGGGTGGAGAACAGCCCGGCGATGCCCCCGCCGGAGAGCGGGTTCACGATGAACATGCTCTCCGTGGCCGGGTTGGCCCCCTGCATGGGCACGGCGTGGGCGTAATCGTCGAGCTTCTTGAGCGCGCCCGCCAGGGGCAGGGGGTTGCCCGCCAGCTTCGCGCCGGTCTCGTCCGCAAGGAACTCGCGGGAGCGCGAGATGGCCATCTGGATGAGCATGGCCGCGATGGGCGCCAGGATGGCCATGAAGATGGCGCCCAGGCCGCCGCCACCGCCCTCCTCGTCGCTGGAGCGGCCCATGCCGAAGATGGCGCCCCACTTTATCATGCTGGCCAGGCTGGTGATGGCTCCGGCAACGACCGAGGCCACGGTCTGCACCAGGATGTCGCGGTTCTTGATGTGGCCCATCTCGTGGGCCAGCACCCCGGCCAGCTCGTCCGGGCTCACCAGGCGCAAGAGCCCTTCGGTGACGGCCACGGCGGCGTGCTCCGGGTTGCGGCCCGTGGCGAAGGCGTTGGGCTGCTCCTGGGGGATCAGGTAGACCTTGGGCATGGGCAGGCCGGCGTTGCGGGCGAGCTGGCCCACCAGGTCGAAGAGGCCCGGGGCGTCGGCCTCGGTGAGCTCCTGGGCCTGGTACATGCGCAGCACGATCTTGTCGGAGAACCAGTAACTGCCCACGTTCATCACGAGGGCGAGCCCGAAGGCGATGATCATGCCGGTGCGCCCGCCCATGGCCGAGCCCATGAGCACGAGAACGGCGGTCAGGACGCCCAACAGCAGGGCGGTCTTGATCTGGCTGGTCATTGTTCTCTCCTCCTGGAGGGAATGTGTCTGTTTGGCTTGCAAAAGGGGACGCGCCGAGCGCGCCTGCGGCGCTCCCCCGTGGGGCAACGCCGCGATGGAGGCAGGGGTGTCATGCGATGTGGATGCGGCGGCAGCGGGCTTCCTGCCGCTCCTTGGGCAGGGTGATCTCCAGCAGGCCGTTCCTGAAGACGGCTGCCACCCCGGTGCGGTCAACGCCCTTGGGCAGGGCGAAGCGCCTGGCGAACGGGCCGTAGGAGCGCTCCAGGGAGTGGTACACGCCCTCGCCCTCGCAGATCTTCTCGAAGCGGCGCTCGCCGTAGACCCACAGGGTGCGCGTCTTGACCTCCACGGCCACGTCCTCACGCTCCACTCCGGGCAACTCCACGGTGATGACGAAGGCCTGGGGAGTCTCCAGCACGTCCGCGGCCGGGGCCCAGAAGTAGGCCTTGTCCGCCACGGACTTGGGGGCCCGCCCCTTGCGGGCGGCCTCGTTGAGGATGTGGTCCAGCTCGGCCTTCATGTCGGCCAGACCCATCCAGGGATTCCAGTTCAGCTTGGCCATCCGGTTTCACCTCGCTAGGCCGCGGCCCCGGGCGAGGCCGCGCGATATTCTGGTGAGGTAAGCATTTGGCTAGGCGTGTCAAGGAGCTAGGGCTTTGCCTGGCGCTCCCCGGCTTCCCATTTGGAGAGCTCCACGGCCTCCTCCACCAGCATGATGGGGATGTCTTCGCGGATGGGGTAGACCACGCCGCACGCGGCGCAGGCCAGCCCTTCGCCCTGGGCGGCCGGGGCGAGCGCGCCCTTGCATTTGGGACAGGCCAGAATTTCGAGCAGCTGGGGCGAAATGGACATGATACGGTGCCTCCGGTGTGATGTACGTGTTCCATACTCCAGGTT
>JBKICO010000174.1:0-6883 GCA_046567065.1 Acidobacteriota bacterium | reverse complement strand
TTGGGCAGCGCCCGCCAGGCGTCGTGGGCAGAGAGCAGCTCCTTCACCGAGGGTGTGGCAACGGATTCCGCGGTTGCCAGCAGGGGGGCCAGCTCGGCGGGGCCTCCGTCGACGCGGAACTGCTGCGAATCCACGGCCAGGATGCAGGCGCCATCCATATAGAGGAGGGCGGCCTGGCGTCCGGCGAGGGGGGGCAGGTCCTCCGGTTTGACCAGGGGGGGGAGCTCGGCCTGGGCTGGCTCGGGCGCTGGCCGGGCGGGCGAGCCGAAGAGCGAGAGCTGGCCGCCGTCGGATGGCTCGGAAGGGGCGGTCAAGGCAGGGGAGGCCGCTGCGGGTTGGGCGGGCGTCAGGCCGTTGCCGATCTCGCGTACGAGGGAGCGCAATTCGTAGTTCTGGAGGAAATCCGCGATGTCCTTGCGAGGGGCCGGGGAGACGCGCAGGTCGTCAAGGGTGATGTCCACGGCGGCGTCGGTCTTGAGGCGGGTCAGCTCCCTGTAGATGAAGACGTCCTCGATGTGCGGGGCGATCTTTTTGTGCCAAGCGGGCTTGAGCTGATCCAGCCCGTCGCGCAACTGCTCCAGAGTGGGGAAGAGCTCCATGACCTCGGCGGCGGTCTTGGGGCCGACGCCGGGAACGCCGGGGATGTTGTCGGAGGAGTCGCCGGTGAGGGCCTGGAAGTCCGGCCAGTGGGCCGGGCCGGGGGGGAACTCGCGCTGGAAATCCTCCAGGGAGGTGAGCTTCTCCTGCTTTACCGACGGGTCCCAAAGCAGGACCTGGCGGTCCAGGCACTGGCGCAGGTCCTTGTCGGAGCCGACTATGACCACCGGCCCACGGTGCTTGTAGCGCTGCGTGAGGCTGGCGATGGTGTCGTCGGCCTCCACGTTCTCCTCGGAGATGACGGGGAAGCCGAGCAGGCGCATGCCCTCGGCAATGGGTGCCAACTGGGCGGCCAGGGGCTCGGGCATTTTCTCGCGCTGGGCCTTGTAGGCCGGGAAGAGGCCGTGCCGGAAGCCGGGGCCGCGCCCGTCCACTATGAAGGCGGCGTAGGCGGGGCGCTCCTCCCGGATGAGCTTGAGGCCCAGGCGCAGCACGCTGAAAAGGGCGTTGGTCGGGAACCCGTCGGAGCGGGTCATCTCTGAGAAGGCGTAAAACCCTCTATAGATGTAGGACGATCCATCGATCAGGTAGAGCGGCTCCGAGCCGGGGGGGAGGGTGTCCCTCAGGGGCATGGGATGTCCTTTTTTCCGGCCTTTTAGCCCTTCGATCCGCTCCAGGCAACCTCGGTTCATGAACAAATTTTAGGTTGCGGGGTCAATCCATGTCTGCTAGGCACGTGAACATCAAGAGCCCGGACCATTCCGGGACTAAACCCAGAGAAGTGAAAACCGTATAGGCGCGTTGTTGGAGGGATCTATGCAAAAATGTATCAACATTGTACTGTTGGCGTGTATCGCCCTGGGGGCGTATCATTGGCGTCAAGAGACAATCCGCATGGAATCAGTGCTCGCCCAGCTTGAGAAAGAAAAAGCGGATATGCGTCTCGGAATGGACAAGGTGCGGGACGAGTCCAACCTGCTCCGTATGGTTGTTTTGGCCAATATGTCCAAGATAGCCGACCCAATCCCGAACAAGCTGCTCACCGTTACAGCGTATACAGCAGTGGAACTCACCCAGTCGGAGGATCAGCAGTTGCTGACGGCCTCGTTGACCAAGCCGAAGGAGGGCGCGGTGGCCGTTTCCCGCGACCTGTTCAAGCAAGGCTGGGTGTTCGGCAAGAAAGTCTACATCAAAAACCATGGTGTTTTTATCATCACCGATCTGATGGGCAGCAGCAAGAACAAGAGCGTGGACATCTTCATGAACGACCATGACCGGGCATTGCAGTTCGGCAAACGCCAGATTGAAGTGGTTCTGCTTGATGTTTAGCCCGGCGATCGTTTGAGGCGTCGTATGCGGAGGCCCTTCCAGGCATAATTTGCTCTTTTCAACTGGGTCGAACTTAGGTACACCTCCCGGGAGTATTGGCAACCGTTCCCTGATGGAGGGCCTCCGTTATGATTCTTCGCGCTCTCGCGCTTGCAGTGTTGGCGACTACCCTGGCCAGCGGCGCCCTGGCGCAGACGCCTGGCTCCGGGCCGGTGGCTGCGGCTCCCCCGGCGGATTCCCGGATGGACCTGGAGAAATCGGTCACCCGCGCCGTGCAGGCCAACCCCCAGATGCAGTCCGCCAAGCAACAGATCTACGGCGCCATCGAGGGTGTCCGGGCCGCAACCGCCGCCTTCGCCCCCACCGGCACGGTGAACTACGTCTCCACAGCCAGCTCCAGCCGCACCCCCGTCACCGTGACCCAGTCCGTCAATGGGCAGAACACGAGCATGGGGACAACCGCGCGCTGGGGCGACAAATATCTCGCCACGCTGGACCTCAACGTCAACCAGCCCCTGTTCACCGGCTTCAAGCTGCTCTCCGGCTACCAGCGGGCCAAGCTCTCCAAGGACCAGGCAGACTCCCTGTACCTGCGCACCGAGCTCCTGCTGACGCGCTCCGTGCAGACCGCCTTCCTGAACCTGCTCAAGGCCCGGGCGGACGTGAAGTCCAACCAGGATTCGGTGGCCCGCCTGCAGTCCCAGTTGAAGGTCACCCGCGCCTTCTACGACGTGGGCTTGCGCCCCCGGCTGGACGTGCTCCAGGCCGAGGCCGACCTGGCCAGCGCCGACCAGGCCCTGCTGGCCGCCCAGAACTCCGTCGAGACCCAGCTCGCGCAGCTCAACTCCCTGCTGAACATCCCCCTGGATCAGCCTGTGGACTACCTGGGTGAGCTGTCCCAGATTCCCTTCAACTACACCTTGCAGCAGTCCCTGGACGAGGCCTACAAGCAGCGCCCCGACATCTCCATCGCCCTTAAGTCGGTCGAGATCGCCAACAAGGACGCCACAATCACCCTGAGCGGCGCGCTGCCCCAGCTCTCCGCCAGCTACGACTACATCAAGCAGGGCGACACCTGGGACCTGCGCGACCGCAACGTCTCCTTCACGGACAGCCACCAGTTCCAGATCAACTTCACCTGGAAAGCCTGGGACTTCGGCAACACCATCTTCAGCTACCGCCAAGCCACCGACAACGTGAAGAAGCTCCAGGCCGACCTGGCCAGGCTGCGCCTGGACGTGGGCGCGGAAGTGAAGACCCAGTACCTCAACATCCAGGACGCGGCCAAACGCATCAGCGTGGCCAAGGTCGGCCTCAACGCCGCCAACGAGGGCTACCGCATGGCCGTGGCCCGCTACCAGGCCCAGGTGGGCACCAACACCGACGTGCTGGACGCCCAGTCCCGCGTGTCGCGCGCCGAGTTCCAGCTCACCCAGGCCCTGACCGACTACCAGATCGCCATCGCCAACCTGAACTACTCCATCGGCCGCAAGAGCCCTGGCCTCGCCATGTAGCGTGGGCCTGGCGCGAAGCAGCCGAGGCCGTATCAGCCTCATCCCGCGAGGGGACGCGAGAGCGTTCCCTCGCTGCGCTTGGGGCGCGAAGCGGGGAGGCCGTCCGCCTGCCGAGTCCGGCCCCTCCCCACGGGAGCCAAGATGAAGAAGAAATCCCCCCCCGAAGTGGACATGTCCGGCCGCGAGCGCATGACTCGCCTGGCGGACTTCCTGTTCGAAGTCAGCATGCTCAGGCGCACCCCGCGCACGGGGTACCAGTTTCTGGGCTCCGGGTCCGAGAACGTGGCCGAGCACTCCTTCGGCGCGGCCGTCATCGGCTACGCCCTGGCACGCATGGCCGGGGCCGACCCGGGCAGGACGGTGCTGCTCTGCCTCTTCCACGACGTGCACGAGGCCCGCACCGGCGACTTCAACTACGTGAACAAGCTCTACAACACACACGACGCGTGCCGCGCCCTGGCCGACGGCCTCAAGGGCACGGGGCTCTCCCAGCCGGTGCTCGAACTGCACGACGAGCTGGAGGAGGCCCAAAGCCTGGAGGCCAGCCTGGCCCAGGACGCGGACCAGCTCGACCTGATGGTCAACCTCAAGGAAGCCAAGGACCTGGGCAACCCCTACGCGGTCAAATGGCTGGAGTGCGCCGCCCAGAGGCTGCGCACGCCGCAGGGAAGGGAGCTGGCCGAGGCCATCATGACCACCGACCACACTGACTGGTGGTTCCTCGGCCCCGACGCCTGCTGGTGGGAACGCAAGAACGGCAAGGAGTAGCCCCGTGCGGCTGGCAGTGATATCCGACACGCACCTGAGTGCGCCGACCCCCTGGTTCATGGACTTCTTCGAGAGCCACCTGCAAGACGCGGACGCCCTGATCCACTGCGGCGACATCGTCGGCTGGGAGATGTACGCCTACATGGAGCGCAACCACCCCAACTTTCACGCCGTGGCGGGCAACTGCTGCGAGTGGCGGCTCTCCCAGGAGCTACCGGCCATGCTGCGCTTGAACCTGGGCGGGTTCAACGTGGGCGTGACCCACGGCTGGGGCGACAGGCCCTCGCTGCCTGCGCGCCTGCCCGAAGCCTTCGGGCCGGGCTTCGACCTGATACTTTTCGGACACACCCACCGCCAGACCAACATCCGCTTCGGCGACACCCTCGTGGTCAATCCTGGCAGCCTGTCCCAGCAGAGTCCCTTCATGGCGTACATCACCCTCGGAGAGGAGCCCGTGGTGGAGATGCGCTGCGAAAAAACCCTCCGTTGAAGCAGAAATTTGCGTTTTGGGAGCTCCTGAAAGTGTAAAAGTCGCTTGTATCCCGGGCCGGATTCGTGCGACACAGGGGCGGCGAAACACGCTGGCGAGTGGGGCGCGATTCCGGTTGACAAATCGCCATTTTTTTCACAATACGAACTGCACGTGAATTTTTTATCATAGCGTTTCGAGCCCTCCCGGGAGCGAGCGCGAGGCGGCCGCGTCGCGGCCTGGGCGGCATCGTAGAAAACCACACTATCCGTAAAGGAGAGGAAACGAACATGTCCAGACTGGTTCCCCCGCATGGTGGCAAAGGCCTCACCATCTGTCTGCTGGAAGGCGCTGAGCGCGAAGAGGCCTTGAAGAAGGCTGCCACGCTGAAGAAAGTCGTTATCTCCCCCCGCGAGAAGGGCGACCTGATCATGATGGGCATCGGCGGCTTCTCGCCGATCACCTACTTCATGGACAAGGCCGACTGGAAGTCCGTTTGCGAGAAGATGACCCTGAAGGACGGCACCTTCTGGCCCGTCCCCGTCACCTGCTCCGTCTCCGCTGAAGACGCCGCCGGCATCAAGGCCGGTCAGGAAATCGCCCTGGAAGCCGCCGACGGCACCATCATGGCGATCATGACCGTCACCGATCAGTACACCCTCACCGAAGAAGAGAAGAAGTGGGAGTGCTACCAGGTGTTCAAGGGCGCCGGCCCCGACTCCGCCGACGACTGCTTCTGGGAAACCGCTCTGAAGGATCACCCCGGCGTGCAGATGGTCATGGGCCAGAAGCCCGTGAACCTGGCCGGCCCCGTGAAGGTGCTCTCCGAGGGCAACTACCCCACCAAGTACAAGGGCGTGTACAAGCGTCCCGCCGACCTGCGCGCCGAGATGGACGCCAAGGGCTGGGGCAAGGTCGCCGCTCTGCAGCTGCGCAACCCCATGCACCGCTCCCACGAGTTCCTGGCCAAGATCGCCGTTGAAGTGTGCGACGGCGTGGTCATCCACTCCCTGATCGGCAACCTGAAGCCCGGCGACATCCCGGCTGAAGTGCGCGTGAAGGCCATCGACACCCTGGTCGAGCACTACTTCGTGAAGGACCACGTGATCCAGGCCGGCTACCCCCTGGACATGCGTTACGCCGGTCCCCGCGAAGGCCTGCTGCACGCCACCTTCCGCCAGAACTTCGGCATCAACAACATGATCATCGGCCGTGACCACGCCGGCGTCGGCGACTTCTACGGCATGTTCGAGGCTCAGGAGATCTTCAAGCGCATCCCCTACGCGACCCCCGAGGCCGCTTGCGCCGTCGAGCCTGGCAAGGCCCTGCTCTGCCAGAACATGAACATCGACTGGACCTTCTACTGCTTCAAGTGCGACGGCATGGCCTCCCTGCGCACCTGCCCGCACACCAAGGAAGACCGCGTCATCCTGTCCGGCACCAAGCTGCGCAAGATGCTGTCCGAAGGCGAAGCCATCCCCGATCACTTCGGCCGCGACGAGTGCCTGGTGATCCTGCGCGAGTACTATGAAGGCCTGACCGAGAAGGTCGAGGTCAAGATGCAGCGCGCCGCCTCCGGCGAACACGCCAAGCAGAAATAGTCGATTTCGGCTCACGCCGAACCCGGGGAGGCGCCATTCGGCGCCTCCCTTTTTTCATTCCACGGGGGCAATCATGGAAGACGACGTCAGGGATCAGATTGCGGAAGCCGAGAGTGAGATCGCCACTTTCCAGGCCCAGATGGAGGGCGTGCTCGCTGAAATCAAGCGGCTCATGGCCGCGGAGGACCCGGCGGCAGGGATCTCCCGCGCGAGCGAGATCCACGCCGCCAGGCAGGAAAAGCTGCGCCTGGAATTCGAGATAAAGTTCAGGAAGGGCCGCATCAACCGCCTGCGCTTCGGCTAGGTGCGGGGCTTGCGCCCGTGGGGCGTAGCGGGGCAGTGCGTGCCGCCGCAGAGCCGGCCTTGACATTTCGGGAAAACAGAAGGCACATGTGCCAACTTTCACGTTAGCGAGGACACCCCATGGGCAAGAACATCACCCAGAAGATCATCGCCGCACACCTGCTGAGCGGTAAAATGAAGCCCGGCAACGAGATCGGGCTGCGCATCGACCAGACCCTCACCCAGGACGCCACCGGCACCATGGCCTGGCTTCAGTTCGAGGCCATCGGGGTACCCCGGGTGAAGACCGAGCTTTCCGTCAG
>JBKICO010000173.1:0-3911 GCA_046567065.1 Acidobacteriota bacterium | reverse complement strand
TTTGATTGCGTAGAGCGGGCTGGTGCCGATGTCGACGTAGACGATGCCCAGGGCGGCCAGGGTCAGGGCTGCCTTTTGGCCGGGTGTGCAGGCCCCGTGGTGCGGGCTGTCCTCTGCCGGCAGGGAGCAGGAACGCATGCGCGGATCTCCGGTTGAGGTTGCGAGGGCAGGAGGCCCCGCAACGTACGGAAGCCCCTTCGACGCCTGCGAGGTTAGCTGACGGGCTCGGGCCGAAAGGTTGCCCTACGCCTTGCGTGCCGCCCTCAAAAGACATGGATATGAACTTTGAGGATAATGATCCGGGATCATTATTTATCCCCGAAAAACACGTGAGCGTTTTTCAGGGACGCGGCACAAGTGGCGATACGCCCCGTTGGTTGGTTCCCCCGCTCCCGCTCCAGCGGGATTCGGCGATGCGTACACGCGCTCTACGCCGGGGCATCGCGCCAGTCAACATTCTGGCCTTTGCTTTTATTTGAAATGAGGTAGCATGGGGGCTCAGACCGACGAACGGAGGTTCGCATGAACGTGCTCATCGTCTATTATTCCATGTACGGACATATCCACGCCATGGCCCAGGCCGTGGCCCAGGGTGTGGCCCAGGTGCCCGGGGCGACCCCGGTGCTGCGCCGCGTGCCCGAGACCCTGTCCACCGAGGTGCTGGAGAAGATGGGGGCCACGCAGGCCCAGAAACTCATGGCGGACGTGCCCGTGTGCACCGTGGAGGAGCTGGGCAAGGCCGACGCGGTCATCTTCGGCACGCCCACGCGCTTCGGCAACATGTGCGGTCAGATGCGCCAATTCATGGACGCCACGGGCGGGCTGTGGGTCAAGGGCGCGCTGGTGGGCAAGGTGGGTTCGGTGTTCGCCAGCTCGGCCACGCAGCACGGCGGGCAGGAATCCACCATTTTGAGCTTCCATGTGACGCTTTTGCACCAGGGCATGGTCATCGTGGGCCTGCCCTACGCCTACCAGGGCCAGACGGGCGTGGAGGCGGTCAAGGGCGGGAGCCCCTACGGGGCCAGCACCATCGCCGGGTCCGACGGGTCGCGCGTGCCCTCCGAGAACGACCTGGAAGGCGCGCGCTGGCAGGGCAGGCATGTGGCCCAGATAGCGGCCAAACTCACCGCGTAAGAGCCCGTGAACGCGCCGCCGGCCCGGTTTTTTGCGCGGTTCCGGGCTGGGGGCGCGGTAGGGAGCCGGGAGCCTGGGCAACACGCCCGGGCTCCCGGCCTTTTTTCGCGGCCGCCGGACGCCTGGGGCCGCCACCCCGAGGAAATCGCTGCGGTTTCAGCCGAGCCGTGCTATGCGTGGCATCAAGGGGGAGGCGTCCCCGCAACCGGCAACACGGCGAGGGCACCATGAGCAGGGTGGACGAGATACTGCAGAGCATCGAGGAGCTGGAAAAGGAACTCGTGCAGGAGCTGCGCAAGACCGAGAACGAGTTCCTCTACACCATCAGGAACAAGAAGGTCCGCTTCGCCCGGGAGGTGGAGGCCTACCACCGGGAGCTGGCCGCCAAGTGGTCGGACTACGTGTACGACTCGGGCCTGATGATGATCCTGACCATCCCGGTGATCTGGTCGGCCCTGATCCCCTGCATGATCATAGACGTGGTGGTGAACATCTACCAGCTGGCCTGCTTCCCGGTGTACGGCATCCCGCGTGTGAAGCGCGGCGACTACGTGGTCATGGACCGGCAGGCCCTGCGCTATCTGAACTGGATCGAGAAGGTGAACTGCGCCTACTGCAGCTATTTCAACGGGGTAATCGCCTACGTGGCCGAGGTGGCCGCCAGGACGGAGCAGTTCTGGTGCCCGGTGCGCCACGCGCGGCCCGTGAAGTCCGTGCACAGCCGCTACAGGTTCTTCTTTGAGTACGGGGACGCCAGGGGCTACCGGGAAAGGCTGGAGCAGGTGCGCAGGAGCTTCGGGGATTTGAAGGGCTAGCGGGGCTCAGTCCTTCCAATTCCACCACTTGAGCTTTTCGGGGTCGCGCCCTTCCGGCGGGGTGGAGGCGTAGTAGACCGCCTCGCGGAACACGTAGAGCACGCAGCGGTCCAGCTTGCCGCCGGACATCTCGCGCAGTTGGTCGTAGAGCTGCTGCGGGTCGCGCCCGGCCAGCTCCTCCGGGGCGCGCACGCCCAGGCTGTAGAGGTCGCGCGCCATGGCCGGGCCGATGCCCGGGATGGTGCGCAGCAGCTTTTCGGTGTGCTTGTCCATGTCTGACAGTTCCCCTATCATCGACGGGCCATGACGAAAACCCTGCTCGTGTCCGGCACCCATTCGGGGTGCGGCAAGACCTCCGTGACGCTCGGGCTGCTGGCCTGGATGCGCCGCGCGGGCCTGGACGCACGCCCCTTCAAGACCGGGCCGGACTTCATCGACCCCGGCCTGCACGCCCTGGCCTGCGGGCGGACCAGCCACAACCTCGATTCCTGGATGCTCACCCCCGGGGCCAACCGGGAGATCTTCGCACGGTATGCGGCAGGGGGGGACGCGGCCCTGGTGGAAGGGGCCATGGGCCTCTTCGACGGGCTCTCGGGTACGAGCGAGCTGGGCAGCGCGGCGCACATGGCCAAGCTGCTGGGCATCCCCGCGCTCCTGGTGGCGGACGCCTCGGGCATGGCCCGCAGCGCGGCGGCCCTGGCCCAGGGCTTCGCCCGCTTCGACCCGGAGCTTGGGCTTGCCGGGGTGGTCTTCAACCGCGTGGGCGGGCCGGGCCACCGCGAGATTCTGGCCGAGGCCATGGAGCGCGCGGGCGTGCCCCTGTTGGGCTGCCTGCCCAAAGCCCCGGACATCGCCCTGCCCTCGCGCCACCTGGGCCTGGTCACCGCGCAGGACGCCAAGACGCCCCCGGACTGGCTGGCCCGCCTGGCGGACTGGGTGGAGGCCCTGGACCCTGCGGCCCTGCTGGCCCGCCTGCCCGGAGCCGTGTTCGAGCCCGCTCCGGCCTCACCCGCCGGCCCCGCGCGCGTGCGCCTGGGCCTGGCCCGGGACCGGGCCTTCTGCTTCTGCTATGAGGAGAACCTGCGCCTGCTGGAGCTGGCCGGGGCAGGGATCGTGCCCTTCTCGCCCCTGGAGGACGCGGCCCTTCCCCCGGGCCTGGACGGGCTCTATCTGCCGGGCGGCTACCCCGAGCTGCACGCCGCGCAGCTCTCGGGCAACGGGTCCATGCTGGCCTCCATCCGGGAATTCTGCGCCTCGGGCAGGCCCGTGTACGCCGAGTGCGGCGGGTTCATGGCCCTCATGGAGGCCGTGGAGGACCGCGAGGGCCGCACCTGGCCCATGTGCGGGGTCTTCCCCTGCCGGGCCGCCATGGGCGAGCGCTTCGCGGCCCTTGGATACAGGGAGGCCGTGTTCCAGCGGGACACGCCACTCGGCCAGTCCGGAACAAGGGCCAGGGGGCACGAATTTCACTATTCCCGGCTCGAAGGCCCTGCCCCCGGCCCCGGGGCCTACGCCCTGAGCGGTCGCAAGGGGGCCTTGGGCGGCCCGGAGGGTTTTCTGCGCGGCAACACCCTGGGCAGCTACGTGCACCTGCATTTCGCCTCCAACCCGGAGCTGGCCCCGGCTTTCGTGGCGGCCATGCTCGCCTCCAGCCTCAAGGACCGGGCATGAGCGCCAGGCAGCGCGGCGAGCGCCCCCTGCGCCAGGGCTTTACCACGGGCTCTGCTGCTGCCGCAGCGGCCAAGGCGGCCTTGACCCTGCTGCTTACTGGGGAGGCACCAACCGTGGCGGACATCCCCCTGCCGCCGGGTGCCCAGCCATCGGGGGGGCTGCCACCGGCAGCCCAGCAGCCGGGTGCCCTGCCGCAGGAGGCGCAACCGCCGTGGGGCCTGTCGTATGGGCGCCTGGCCGTGCCCGTGGCGGGCGCGGAACTGGACGGGGGCGCGGCCCGGGCCTGGGTGG
>JBKICO010000172.1:0-4566 GCA_046567065.1 Acidobacteriota bacterium | reverse complement strand
GCATGGCCGTGTTCACCCCCACCCAGAAGCCGCCAAGGCGCACGGCCTCTACGGTGCAGGCGTGCTTGCGCGTGGGCGAATCGCTCACGGAGAGCAGCACCTCGGAGCCGGGGCGCAACAGGCCCAGCATGGAGCCGGTGTTGTTGGTGTGCGCGGTGAACGGGCCCTCATCGGCCTCCACATCCATGAGAAAGCGTTTGCGCCTGCCCACAAGGCGCGCGGTGCGCATGGTTGCGGGGTACGGAACGAGCGGCGGGCGGCAATTTACTGTTTGCATTTTTTCCTCTACAAGGTGCAGGGCTTGAGCGCCCGCCAAACGTACAGCCAGCAGAGAGTGCACGCATGCGAATTTCCCTGAAACTGTCCCGGATCAAGCCTTCGGCCACCCTGGCCATGAACGCCAAGGCCCAGGAGCTCAAGGCCCAGGGCGTCTCCGTCATCAGCCTGGCGGTGGGTGAGCCCGACTTCCCCACCCCGGCCCACGTGAAGGCCGCCGCCGCGGCCGCGCTCGACGCGGATTTCACCCGCTATACCCCGGTGCCGGGCATCCCCGAGCTGCGCGACGCCGTGGGCGGGTACTTCGGCCGCTTCTACGGCGTGACCCCGCCGCGCGAGGCCGTGATCGTCTCCAACGGCGGCAAGCAGGCCCTGTACAACCTGTTCACGGCCCTGCTCAACCCCGGGGAGGAAGTGCTCATCCCCGCGCCGTACTGGGTCAGCTACCCCGACATGACCATCCTGGCGGGCGGCGTGCCCGTGCCCGTGCCCAGCAACCCGGAGGACGACTTCCTGGTGAGCGTCGAGGCGCTGGACAAGGCCTGCTCCCCCAATTCGCGGGTGCTGGTGCTCAACTCGCCTTCCAACCCCACGGGCTGCTGCTACACCCGCGAGCAGTTGGACGCCATCATGGAGTGGGCCGTCTCCCGCAACATCTTCGTGATCTCCGACGAGATCTATGACCAGCTGGTCTACGCCCCGTCCGAGCCCGCCTCCTGCGTGGGCTGGTGGCAGAAGCACCCCGAGAACGTGGCCGTTGTCAACGGCCTGGCCAAGAGCTTCGCCATGACCGGCTGGCGCATCGGCTACTGCGTGGCCCACCCGGACCTGATCAAGGCCCAGAGCAAGATCCAGGGCCAGTCCACGTCCAACGTGTGCTCCTTCGCCCAGAAGGGCGCGGTGGCCGCGCTCACCGGCGGGTACGACTGCGTGGACGAGATGCGCGCCGCCTTCAGGCGCAGGCGCGACCTGGCCATGGAGGTGGTCTCCACCTGGGAGGGCGTGCGCTGCCCCAACCCCGGCGGGGCCTTCTACCTCTTCCCGGACGTCTCCGCGCGCTACAACGCCGCCACGCCGGACTCCGCCACGCTGTGCACGCGCATCCTGGAGGAGGCCAAGGTGGCCCTGGTGCCCGGCAGCGCCTTCGGCGACGACCGCTGCATCCGCTTCTCCTACGCCGTGGACGACAACACCCTGCTCGCCGCCCTGGAGGCCGTGGGCAAGGTGCTCAAGAGCTGACAATCAAGGAGAGACTCCATGTCCAAGAATATCCTCGACTGGTCCGGCGCATACCCCAAGGGCGTGTCCCCCAGTGCGGGCCAGGCCCGCCTCGGAACCTTCGTGGAGAAGCTCTCCATGGACCTCTCCGGTCCCGAAGGGGGCAGGCTGCCCTTCATCAACCTACCGCACTGGCCCGCGCTCAAGCGCGACCTGGCGGCCCTGGCCCCCAAGCTGAAGCGCTTCAAGCACATGCTGGTGCTGGGCATCGGCGGTTCGGCCCTGGGCGCGCGCGCCCTGCAGAAGGCCTTCGCCCCCGGGCAGGACCTGCCCGGCCACGGCGGCCCCTGGCTCTGGATCGCCGACAACGTGGACGTGCCCACCCTGACGGCCTACTTCACCAAGCTCCCCCCCCAGGACACCGTGGTGGTGGCCATCAGCAAGTCCGGCGGCACCATCGAGACAACCAGCCAGTACTTCCTGGCCTGCCAGTGGCTGCGTAACGCCCTGGGCGACAAATGGAAGGAGCACCTGGTGATGGTCACCGGCGCGGATGGCTTCTTCCGCAAGGAGGCCGACGCCCACGGCTTCACCACCCTGCCCGTGCCCACCTACATGGGCGGGCGCTACTCCGTGCTTTCGGCGGTGGGCCTGGTGCCCGCGCTGTTCATGGGCATCGACTGCGAGGCCCTGGTGGAGGGCGCGCTGGCCGTGACCAACCCCCTGTTCGAGACCATCCTCTCCACCAGGATGCTGGCGGCGCACCCGGCCTGGCAGTTGGCCACCTGGAACTGGTCGCTCATCGATTCGGGGTTCAGCCAGCTGATCTTCTTCAGCTACGTGCCCCAGCTCTCCACCTTCGGGGCCTGGTTCGGCCAGCTCTGGGCCGAGAGCCTGGGCAAGGACGGCAAGGGCTCCATGCCCCTGCCCGCGGTTGGCGTCACGGACCAGCACTCCCTGCAGCAGATGTTCCTGGACGGCCCGCGCGACAAGGGCTGCCTGTTCCTGACCTGCCAGGACATGCCCCAGGGCCTGCCCTTCCCGGAGGACATCCCCGCCGAGTTCGGCTACCTGCGCGGCAAGATGATGGGCGAGCTGCTGGCCGCCGAGGCCCTTGGCTCGCGCATGGCCATGACCCAGGCGGGCGTGCCCCTGGTGGAGGTGAGCCTGGGAGCCTGCGCCGAGCGTGAGTCCGGGCGGCTCATCGCGCTCATGGAGCTGACCACCCTGTTCACGGGCTGGTTGCTCTCCATCGACCCGCTGGACCAGCCCGCCGTGGAGCTGGGCAAGCGCCTGGCCAAGGCCAAGCTGGGCGCCGAGGGCCTGGCCAAGGAGAAGCAGGACCTGGCCGCCTTCCTGGCTTCGGACCGCCAGACCACGGAGTTCTAGACAGTGCAGCAGCCTTCGCGGGCCCCAGGGGGATCGTCGTTCGGACTGATGAAGTTCGTCTCCTGGGGCACGCTGGTGCTGACGCTGCTCTCCAGCCTGTTCCTCTCCATCTTCCTGGCCAACTACGCCAGGCAGGTGCTGCTCTCCAAGCAGCACGAGTTCGCAAGGCTCTGGGCCGAGACGCTCAACCACAACATCTCCCGGCGCTTCTCCGTGCCGGTGTTCCTGCGCTACGGCGAGGTCAACCTGGCCGACCCGGCGCAGTACAAGCTGTTGGACGACGTGGTGCGCTCCGTGCTGGAGGACTTCCCCGTCCAGGACATCCGCATCTACGACCTGAACGGCGTGGTGGGCTACGCCCTGGACCGCTCCCTGGTGGGGCGCGAGGGCCTGGGCGGCGAGGCCCTGGGTCAGGCCATGACCGAGGGCAAGCTCACCTTCGAGTTCATCTATCAGACCGGGCCGCTGGGGGCCATGTTCTCCGCCGAGATCGCCCCGCGCTCCGTGGTCATGCGCACCCTGGCCCCGCTGCGCTTCAAGGTGACCTTCCCGGGCGGGCGCATCACGCCCAACGCCCACGGCCAGAGCCCCCCGGGCGAGGAGCAGGGCCCCGGTCCGGCCGGAGAGGCGGCCCAGGAGTCGAACCAGCCCGCCGCGCCCGAGGCCGGATCGGCATCCGAGCCCGCCCAGCCCGCCCAGTCCGCCCAGTCCGCAGGGGAGGCGGCCCCCGCGCCGGGCGCGGAACCCGGCACGGCGCAGGCCCCGGAAGCGTCCACGCCAAATCAGGCCGTGCCGGAGCGGAGCCCGGCTGCCGCGCCCGGCGAATCGCCGGGTCAGGCCGAGCCCCAGGAGGAGCAGGCCGGGGACCTGGTCATCAACGAGGTCATCGGCGGCCTGGAGTTCACGCAGGACATCACCGCAGACTACCAGAAGCTGGTCACCTTCCAGCGCATCATCATCCTGGCGGCCCTGATCTCGGCGTTTCTGCTGTTCTTCGTGCTGCGCATGCTCATCCACCGCGCCGACCGCCTCAACGCCCAGCGCCTGCTGGAGCGCGAGGCCTTCGAGCGCGAGATCATGCAGAACGAGAAGCTGGTGAGCATGGGCCGCATGGTGGCGGGCATCGCCCACGAGATAAGGAACCCCCTGGGCATCATCCGCTCCAGTTCCGAGCTGCTGGTGACCCGCGTGGGCGACAAGGACCAGCTCACCACGCGCATCCTCCAGGCCATCAACGAGGAGGCCGTGCGCCTCTCCAAGACCGTGGGCGACTTCCTGGACTACGCCCGCCCCAGGGCGCTCAACCTCTCCCCCGTGGACCTGGGCCAGCTGCTGGACCAGGCCCTGACCTTCCTGGAGCAGAAGTTCCGGGAGCAGGGCGTGGAGATGGTCAAGGAGTACGGGCCGGGCGTGGTGGTCCAGGCCGACAAGGACCTGCTCTACCGGGCGCTGTACAACATCCTGGTCAACGCGCTGGAGGCCATGGCCGGCCAGAAGCCCGCGGAGACCGGGGCGGAAGCCGAGGCCGGGGGCGTGCGCGGGCAGATCGTGGTGCGCCTGAAGGAGGAGGGCGGCAAGGCCCTGCTGACCATCATGGACACCGGCCCCGGCATACCGGAGGAGATCCGCGACAAGCTGCTGGACCCCTTCTTCACCACCAAGGAGTCGGGCACCGGCCTGGGC
>JBKICO010000171.1:0-4074 GCA_046567065.1 Acidobacteriota bacterium | reverse complement strand
GGGGGGCTTTCTCCAGCCCGCCGGTCATGAGTTTGCTGCGCATGGCGGCTCCTGGGAGTGGGATGAGCCGTGGATAGCCCCAAAGCGGCGTGAAGTCACCCCCCCAGGGATGCGGCGGCCGCCAAAGCAGACCGCGCCAGTAGGCAATAAAATTTCTCAGATAAGGCTTAATCTGTCGAAAAAATCAGCCCGGACCCTGGCGCTATGCGCGGGTTTGGGGTAGGCCCGATAATAGCGCGCCGAGGAAAGTTTGCCGTTCCGTGGTGTATGGCGCGCTTGCCCGAGAGGTTCCGTACATGGCTCCCGAATCACACGAATCCGACTTTGTTGACAGTACCCGCCCGGACATTTCCTACCCCCGGCCACAGTGGGAGGACGCACCGGTGGGCCTCGCAGTGACAGACCGCGACGGCGCCGTGCTCCGCGTGAATCCACGGCTGGGGGAAATGACCGGCCTCTCCCCCGCCAGTCTGGCGGGCGCCCCCCTGGAGGCGATCCTCTACAGCAACGGCGGCCCCGAGCCGGAGCCTCGCGGCACGGCGGCCCCGGCCCGCAGGTTGTCGTTGCGGACCGCCTCCGGCAGGGAAATCCCCGTGGCGGTGCGCAGCGTCGCGCTGCATCCCGGCGAGCAGGGGCAGCTTTTGTGGGCGTTGATGGAGATACCCGAAACCGGCGGCGGGGATTGCCGCTCGGAATTGCGCCGCGAGCGCGAGGAGCACGGGCGCGCCGCCGACTTCAGGAACCGCTTCCTGACCAACGTCAGCCGGGAGATGCGCACCCCCTTGAGCTCCATCCTGGGCATGGTCCGCCTGCTGCTGGACAGCGAGCCCACCCAGGCCCAGCGGGACATCCTGGAGGACATGGAGACGGCCGCCTCCTCCTTGCGCTTCGTCATGGACAACCTGCTGGACTACGCCGACACGGAAACCAGCCTCGATGCCCACTCCGCAGCGGATTTCGACGTCCGGCTGGTCCTGGAGGCCGTGCTGGAGGCCTTCTCCCGCGCGGCCAGCCGCAAGGGGCTGGCCCTGTCGCTGGAGGTGCACCAGGACGTGCCGCCTAAGTTGCGGACCGATCCGGCCCGCCTGCGGCAGGTGGCGGCCTGCCTGCTGGATAACGCGGTCAAGTTCACCTCCGCCGGAAAGGTGGCCGTGCGGGCCAGAATGGAGGCCCCGGCCCTGTTCGTGCTCGAAGTCGAGGACACGGGCATCGGGCTGGACGAGTATGGCATGTCCTCCCTGCATGACGGCCCGGCGCAGACGGCCCTCATGGGCCGCTGGAAGCACCCCGGAGCGGGCCTGGGCCTGGCCATCTGCAAGCGCCTGCTGGAAACCATGGGCGGAACAATATCGGCCTGCAACGCCAAGGGCGGCGGCGCGGTGTTCACGTGCGTCATCCCTGTGGGCCTGAGCGCGTCCGGCTCCGGCGGGCCCGAGTTGCAGGCCATGAAAAATGCCCAGGCGGAGAAGGAAGGCGGCTCCGAGCCCTCCCTGCGCATCCTGCTGGCCGAAGACAACGCGGTGAACAGGCGCTTCACCACCAAATTCCTGATCCAGCGCGGGCACAGGGTCACCTCGGCAGAGAACGGCCGGGCGGCCCTGGACGCCCTGGGCCGCGACATCTTCGACATCGTGCTCATGGACATCTCCATGCCCGAGATGGACGGCATGGAGGCCACCCTGGCCATCCGTGCCCACGACGGCTCCCGTTTCGACCCGCGCATCCCCATAGTGGCCGTCACGGCCCACGCCATGCGCGGCGACGAGGAGCGCTTCCTCGAAGCGGGCATGAACGCCTACCTGGCCAAACCCCTGGACCTGGAGCACTTCGAGCGCGTCATCCTGGAGGTCTGCTCGGCCTCGGCGGCCTGCCCGGCCAAAGAGCGGGATGCCCCCCAAAAGCCCGCGGCAAGCGCTGCCCCCGCCCCGGAGGCTGACGGGCCGTTCGACACGGCGCAGCAAGCCAGGCGCTTCGCCAACATGGGCGACATTCTTCCGGAACTGCTGGCTCTGTTCATCAAGAATTCCGGCACCACCCTCGACTTGCTGCGCGACGCCTTGCGCGCGGGCAAGCACTCCGACGCCGTGCGCGCCGCCCATACGCTCAAGGGCATGGCGGCAGTGGTCTGCGCCACCGGGGTCGAGGCCTCGGCGATGGCCCTGGAGAAGGCTCTCTCGAACCAGCCGGATGCGGACCACGCCCCCATGCTCGTTCGTCTTGAGCGCCAGGTGGCCAGGGCCATGGACTCTCTCCAGCTTCCCAAAGGCGGCGCCAGGTGAGCGAATACGCCGAACACGGCCTGGACGCCGCGGGCGTGGGCCTGGTGGAGAAGCGCCTCTTCACCTTCGCCCAGGACGAGCCCATGCCCCTGGAGAGCGGCGCGGTCATCGGCCCAGTGACCCTGGCCTACGAGACCTACGGCACCTTGGCCGCCGACGGCTCCAACGCCGTGCTGGTCTGCCACGCCCTCACCGGCGACAGCCACGCCGCCGGGATCTACAGCCAATCCGACCCCAAGCCCGGCTGGTGGGAGGTGATGATCGGGCCGGGCAAGGGCATCGACACCAACCAGTATTTCGTCATCTGTTCCAACGTGCTGGGCGGCTGCATGGGCTCCACCGGCCCTGCCAGCCTCGACCCTGCCACGGGCCAGCCCTACGGGCCGGACTTCCCCGTGCTCACCATCGGGGACATGGTCCGCGCCCAGAAGGCCCTGCTGGACCACCTGGGCGTCAAGCGCCTGCTGGCCGCCGTGGGCGGCTCCATGGGCGGGATGCAGGTGCTGGAGTGGGCCGCGCGCTACCCCGACCGGCTCGTCTCCGCCATCGCCCTGGCCACCGCGCCCAGGCACTCGGCCCTGCAGATCGCCTTCCACGAGGTGGCCCGCCAGGCCATCGTGGCCGACCCGGACTGGAACGGCGGCCGCTACTACAGTTGCTGCAAGCCCGCTCACGGCCTGGCCGTGGCCCGCATGATCGGGCACATCACCTACCTCTCGGACGAGGCCATGCGCCACAAGTTCGGCCGGGGCCTGCAGGACAGGGCCGACTTCTCCTTCAGCTTCGACGCGGACTTCCAGGTGGAGTCCTACCTGCGCTACCAGGGCCGCAAGTTCGTGGAGCGCTTCGACGCCAACTCCTTCCTCTACATCACCCGCGCCGCCGACTACTTCGACCTGGGCGCCACCCACGGCGGCGGCTCGCTCACCAAGGCCTTCTCGCGCGGCAAGGCCCGCTTCCTGGTGGTCTCCTTCAGCTCGGACTGGCTCTACCCCACCTACCAGTCCCGCGAGCTGGTGCAGGCACTCAAGCGCGCCGGAAAGGACGTCAGCTTCTGCGAGATCGAGGCCCACTGGGGGCACGACGCCTTCCTGCTGGACAGCCCCCGCCTGGCCGGGCTCATCTCCGGCCATCTGGAGCGCACCAGCCGCGATCTGGCCAGGGGGATCCTCTAGATGCGCTACGATCTCGACCTCATCGCCTCCTGGATCGCCCCCGGCTCGCGCGTGCTGGACCTGGGCTGCGGCCAGGGCGAGCTGCTGGAATACCTGCACCAGGCCAAGAACGTGCAAGGCTACGGCGTGGAGCAGGACGAGGCCAAGGCCGCCGAGGGCATCGCCAGGGGCGTCTCCATCCTCCAGGGCGACATCACCCGCGAGGTCATGGACTACCCCGACAACTTCTTCGACTTCGTGGTGCTCTCCCAGACGCTGCAGCAGGTGGCCGAGCCCCTGGGGCTCATCCGCCAGATGCTGCGCGTGGGCCGCAGGGCCGTGGTCAGCTTCCCCAACTTCGCCCACTGGCGCGGGCGCTGCCAGATGTTCTTCCAGGGCCGCGCCCCCGTGACCCCGGAGCTGCCCTACGAGTGGAACGACACCCCCAACATCCGCGTGATCACCCTGGTGGACTTCAAGCGCTTCTGCGTGCGCCATTCCATCCCGGTCATCGAGGCCGTGGCGGTGAAGACCGAGCCGTCCGCGAGAACCGGCCTGATTCTGAGCTGGCTGCCCAACCTGCGGGCGACCAACGGGATATTCTTGTTGGGGAGATAGGAGGGGAGAGGGGGGATATGCCT
>JBKICO010000170.1:0-7583 GCA_046567065.1 Acidobacteriota bacterium | reverse complement strand
CTGGAGCTGGGCGTACCCGTGCCCACCCTCACGGCGGCGGTGGAGGCCCGCAACATTTCGGCCATGAAGGCCAGGCGCGTCCGGGCCTCGCATGTTCTGGCCGGGCCGGAGCCCCTGGTTGGGGTTGATGTCGAGGCTCTCGTAGCGGACATGGAGCAGGCCCTCTACGCGGCCAAGGTCTGCTCCTACGCCCAGGGCTTCAGCCTGCTTGCCGAGGCGGACAGGCGCTCCGAATTCGGGCTGGAGTTGGGCCTGGCCGCGAAGGTCTGGCGGGCCGGGTGCATCATCCGCGCCGCCTTCCTGGACGACATCACGGCCAGCTTCCGGCGCGACCCCGCGCTGGACAACCTGCTGCTGGCCCGGGAGTTCACCGGCATGGTGGAGAGCCGCATCCCGGCGCTGCGGCGCGTGGTGGGCCTGGCCGCCGCCTCGGGCATCCCTGTTCCGGCTCTGGGCGCGAGCCTCTCCTACTTCGACGCCTACCGGAGCGCCCGGCTGCCGGCCAACCTGATCCAGGCCCAGCGGGACTGCTTTGGGGCCCACACCTTCCGGCGCACGGACCGCGAGGGAATCTTCCACGCGGATTGGACCAAGCCCGCGAAGTGAGGGGGGGGCGGGCTCAATAGGGGCCGTCATCCGGAGGGTACTGGGCGTCGCGGTCGCGCACGCCGTTCCGCCAGGAGTTGAGCGGGGCGCAGCAGCCCTCGCCCATGGCCAGCAGCAGGCGCATGCGCCGCGAGCCGGAGAGCCTGCAGCGGTAGAGCTTCAGTTCGGCGTCCCAGAATATCTCGGGGCAGCGCTGTTTGTATCCGTGGAGGATGCGCGATTCGACGCACTGGTCGTTCAGGCAGCACCAGCCGCAGCCGACGCAGGCGCTCAACCTGGACACCCGGCGGGGCTCACGGCTCCGGCCGGGCGAGGGGGGAAGGCGTGTGTTTTCATGCCGCAAGCTACCGCCAATGCACCGGCAAGGGCAACACAAATAGCTAACTATCCGAAAAATTGAGCCTTCCTCCAACTACCCCAAAACCGCCCGCCAAGAGTAGGGTTTCCCTACTGGACGAAAATCGTTCGATAGCCAACTATGCTCAGAAGAAGCGCTGTACCTCCGGGTGAGAGGCGACCATAAGGAGAAAACGGTGCGCATAATGATCGTCGAAGACAACATGGAATCCGCGACCAGCATCGCGGAAATCCTCATCAGGAACGGCCATGACGTCATCCTGTCCGACGACCTCTATTGCCTCGACCTCATCAAGCAGGAGGGCGGGGTGGACATGGTCATCACGGACATCTTCCTCTGCCGCCGCTCCGGTCTGCAGATCGTGCTGGACGTGAAGGACTACAACTCCGGAATCACGGTCATCGCCATGTCCAACGGCGGGGCGGCCTACAATTTCGACTACCTGGACTACGCCATGGAGTTCGGGGCCGATGCCGTAATGCGCAAGCCCCTGGACGAACGGTCCGTGGTCCGCATGGTGGAGCGCTTCAGCACCGGGGCGGGCGTCGCCATGCCCGTGGCCGCCTCGGCCTAGGCTGCCCGTCGGGCCGGACCCGGCCTTGCGGCAAAATTTTGCCGCTACGTAGGATCGCCTTGATCCGCGGCGATCCGCACCGTCCCTTTTTCTTCGTGGAATCTTTTTCTCAGCGGGCCGTCCGGTCCAGGTCCAACCCGTATTCGCTGAGCTTGTAGCGGAGCGTCCTTGGCGAAATGCCCAGGATTTCCGCTGTTTTGGCTTTGCTGCCCCGGGCGTGCCGGAAGGCGCGCAGGATGGCCTTGATCTCGGCGTCTCGCACCGCCGCCTCCAGGAGCATGCTCTCGGGACCGGAGGGCTCCGCGCTGTGGGCCAGGGGGCTGTTGTGCACCTCCGGCGGCAGGTCGTCGGGCTCTATGCTGCCGCCGGGGTGCACCAGCACGAGCCGCTCGATCATGTTGCGCAGCTCGCGGGCGTTGCCGGGCCAAGCGTACTTGCCGAGGATCGCCAGTGATTCATTCGCAAGGCTAGGCACCGCGCGATGGTAGCGGTGGGCGTAGTGCTCCAGGAAGTGGGCCGCAAGGTGCGGGATGTCGTCGGTGCGCTGGCGCAGAGGCGGCAGGGACACGGGCACCACGTTGAGGCGGTAGTAGAGGTCGGCCCGGAAGTCTCCGGAGCGGACCATCTCCAGCAGGTTGCGGTTGGTGGCGGCCACGATGCGGGCGTCGAAGGGCAGGTCGCGCTCGCCGCCCAGGCGGCGGAAGGTACGCTGCTCCAGCACGCGAAGGAAGTCGGCCTGGTTGTTGGGGGGAATCTCGCCCACTTCGTCCAGGAAGAGCGTGCCGTCCCCGGCCAGCTCAAAGCTGCCCTTCTGCTGGCGCGAGGCCCCGGTGAAGGCCCCGGCTTCGTGCCCGAAGAACTTGTCCGCGAAGAGCTCGCCCTTGAGCACGCCGCAGTTCACCGGGATGAAGGGCTTCTCCTTCCTGTTGGAGAGGGTGTGGATCAGCCTGGCGAAGAGCTCCTTGCCGGTGCCGGATTCGCCCTGCAGCAGGATGGGCGCGTCCGAAGGCGCCACCTTGGAGGCCAACTGGTGGGCGTCGCGCATGGAGCGCGAACCGATGAGCACCGCCGTGACGCCGCCGCCTTCCTCGGGCAGGTCGTCCAGGTGAAGCCGTAACGGCAGGTTTTTGCCGCTGGTCATAGCGGCCATTCCCCTCGCATTGAGCAGGCCTCCATTCTTGCGGCAATTTTCTGCCGCTTACGAGCCCATTATATCCCTTGCCCCTTGGAATGAAAAGCCAAATCGGCAACCGCTTGCCGCAAGCGGCAAACTTTTGCCGCTCTTCTTTGGCCCTAAATTGTCAACATGCTGATATTATGCAGTTATTGCTCTGGTACGCTTCTTGATTGTGCGGGAAGGAACAAGCGTGGGGCGTGCCGCCCGATCCAACGGTGCGGTACTGGATGAATTCGGAAGCAAGGGAGAGCGAGCAAACATGAAATCGAGATGGATGCGACTTTCGATGGTGGTGTTGGCCCTGTGCCTGGCCTGGGTGGCCATCGCCCTGGCCGCGGGCGCCGACGGCGGCAAGGCGTTGGCCGATGTTTCCCAGGCGGCGGGAACCCCCGACGCCCCGTGGTGGCAGTGGCCCGCCGTTCTGTTGGTGTTCTGCTTCGTGCTGGGCGTCATCGCGGTGCTGGCGGGCGTGGGCGGCGGCGTGCTGTTCGTCCCCCTGGTGAGCGGCTTCTTCCCGTTCCATCTGGACTTCGTCAGAGGCGCCGGCCTGCTGGTGGCCCTGGCCGGAGCGCTGGCCGCGGGCCCCGGCCTTCTCAAGCGCAACATGGCGAGCCTGCGCCTGGCGCTGCCGGTGGCGCTCATCGCCAGCTCCTGCGCCATCGTTGGCGCCATGGTCGGCCTGGCCCTGCCCACCAACATCGTGCAGATGGCCCTGGGCGGCACCATCCTGTTCATCGCCTGCCTGTTGCTGTTCTCCAAGAACACCGTGCGCCCCGTGGTCACCAAGCAGGACGCCATCGGCCTGGCCCTGGGCATGAACGGCGCCTATTACGACCCGGGCACCTGCGAGGTCATCGACTGGAAGACCCACCGCACCCTGCCCGGCCTGCTGCTGTTCATCGTGATCGGCGTGATGGCGGGCATGTTCGGCCTGGGCGCCGGCTGGGCCAACGTGCCGGTGCTCAACCTGGTCATGGGCGTGCCGCTGAAGATTTCCGTGGGAACCTCCAAGTTCCTGCTGTCCATCACGGACACCTCGGCCGCCTGGGTCTACCTGAACCAGGGCTGCGTCATCCCCCTGATGGCCATCCCCTCGGTCATCGGCCTGATGTTCGGTTCGTTCGCGGGCGTGAAGCTGCTGGCCAAGGCCAAGCCGAAGTTCATCCGGTACATGGTCATCGGCGTGCTGCTGTTCTCCGGCGCCAAGGCGCTCATGAAGGGCCTGGGCCTCTAATCCGCCCAATCTGAGAAGGAGTGAATCATGGCTGACAATACCAATGCCTGCGTGAGCGTGGAAACCCCGCCCGAGCAGACCCTCTACGCCGACTTCCTGTTCTGGGGCTGCTGGGGCGGCCTGGCCCTGATGGCCCTCACCTACATCCTCTACGTGACCGGGATCATGACCCCCCACGTGCCCATGGACAAGATCACCTTCCTCTGGACCCAGCCCGTGAAGGTCTATCTTGAGCAGGGCAACGTGCCCGTGGGCTGGGGCTGGGCCACGCTGCTCGGCAAGGGCGACTTCCTCAACTTCCTGGGTATCGCGCTGCTCGCCGGCCTGACCATCGTCGCCTACATCCCGCTTATTCCGGCGTTCCTGAAAAAGAAGGACACCTCCTTCGCGATCATCGCGCTGCTCGAGGTGATCGTGCTGACGGTCGCCGCCTCCGGCATCGTAGGCAGCGGCGGACACTAGGAGCCTTGAGCAGATGAAGCCCCTGAGCCCCGAAATCCTCGCATCGCTCGACCTTGCCCCCGTCCTGGACGGCCTGCCCCTCGGGGTGGCCGTCCTGGACAGGGACGGGTTGCTGGTGACCATGAACGCCGCCCTGGAGCGGCTCACGGGGTTCGCCAGGAGCGAGGTGGCCGGGGTGCCCGGGCGGCACGTGCTGCGCTCCGGGCTGTGCCACAAGCGCACCGCCCAGGAGGGTCCGGCGGATACTGACATCGTCAACCGCCACCGGCGGCGCATCCCGGTGCGCCTGCACTCCCTGCCCGTCAACGACGCCAGCGGAGAGATGCGCTACCGGCTCGACCTCGTGGAGGACCTGAGCGCGCTGAAGGCCCTGGAACGCCGCCTGGAGGAGCCGGGCGGCGTGGGAGGCCTGGTGGGCAAGAGCCCACAGATGGAGCGGCTGATGCGCCTGCTGCCCGCCATGGCCCAGGCCGATGCCCCGGTGATCGTCATCGGGGAGACGGGCACCGGCAAGGACGCCGTGGCCGAGACCATCCACAAGCTTTCGCCGCGCTCGCGCGAGCCCTTCGTGCGGGTCAACTGCGGGCCCATGTCGCCCGAGCTGCTGGAGGCCGAAATTTTCGGCCGCCGCCAGCCCACCGGCGAGATAACCCCTGGGGCCTTCCAGCGCGCCGGGGCCGGAACGGTGCACCTCTCCGACATCGGCGAGCTGCCCGAGGCCCTGCAGGTGCGTCTGGTGCAGTTCGCCGACGAGGGCCTGATCCGCCCCGTGGGCGCGGCCATGGACGTGCGCTCCCAGGCGCGGCTCATCGCCTCCTCCCCCGTTCCCCCAGAGGATCTGGTGCGCGCGGGCAAACTCCGCAGAGACATGGCCTACCGCCTGGGCGCCCTGCGCGTGGATCTGCCGCCGTTGCGCGAGCGCAGGGAAGACATCGAATTTCTGCTGGCGCACTTCCTGGAGCTGTACGCGGCCAAGTTCCGCAAGAAGGTCGAGGGCTTCACGCCCAAGGCCCGCAGGCTGCTCCTTTCTCACGACTACCCGGGCAACGTGCGCGAACTGCGCAACGTGGTGGAGTTCGCGGTGATGGTCTGCACCAAGCCGGACATCCCGCCCGCCTGCCTGCCCGTGCACCTGTTGGGCCACCTGGGCCTCGCCGGGGCGGGAGGAGAGTAGCATGCGCAGCAAACGAGTGCTCATCCCGCTCTACCGCGACGAGGTGGCCCCCAGGTTCGACCTGGCTTCGGCGGCGCTCATCGCGGTGGTCACCCCGGGGGAAGAGGCCATCCTCACCACGGACTTCCTGCTGCCCCAGCCCTCGGCCGAGGGCGTGTGCGACTTGGTGCTGCAAAAAGACGTGGACGTGGTGATCTGCGGAGCCATCGAAGAGGAATACTACCATTATCTCCGCTGGAAGAGAGTGGAAGTACTTGATAATGTGGCGGCGCCGGCCAGGGTCGCTCTCGAGCGATTCGCCAAAGGGGCGCTTCGGGCCGGGGACATCCTCTTCGCAAAGGGAGGCTCCGATGCTCGGTGATATATTCACCCGCCACTTCAAGGATCTGCACACCAGCGAGGATTCCATCTCGCCCAAGCGCTACGAGACGCTCAAGCGCAAGATCGTGGGCCTCATGGCCGTGGTCACCCTGGTGCCGCTGTTGCTCATGGCGCTCATAAACTTCGCGGAGTTCCAGGCCACCATGTCGCGCGAGGTGCAGAACCCGCTGCGCGTCATCCTGGGCAAGACGCGCAACTCCATCGACCTGTTCCTGGCGGAGCGCGTCTCCACCGTGGCCTTCATCGCCCAGGCCTACAGCTTCCAGGACCTCTCCAGCGAGCGCGACCTTGCCCGCATCTTCCGCGTGATGCGCAAGGAGTTCGAAGGCTTCATAGACCTGGGCCTCATCGACTCCAAGGGCCACCAGGTGAGCTACGTGGGCCCCTACGACCTCAAGGGCCGCGACTACTCCGGGCAGGAATGGTTCGCCCAGGTGCAGGCCAACGGCAAATACGTCTCCGACGTGTTCCTGGGCTACCGCAACCTGCCCCATGTGGTCATCTGCGTGCAGCACGTGGCGGAATCGGGCGAATCCTGGATTCTGCGGGCCACCCTGGACACCCGGCAGTTCGAGAAGATCATCGCCGCCATGGGCCTGGAGCCCGGGTCGGACGCCTTCCTGGTGAGCCGCAAGGGCATCCTGCAGACCAGCTCCTACCTGTACGGCAACGTGCTGCAGCCCTGCCCGCTGCCGCTGCCGCCCGTGAGCTACGAGGCCTCCGTGATCTCCACCACGGACCCCTCCGGGCGAGACATCTATCTTTCCTACGCCTACTTCCCCAACACGGACTTCGTGCTCATGGCGGCCAAGCCCCGCCTGGGCGTGCTTACGGCCTGGTACAACCTGCGCGGGGACCTGCTGGTCATCTTCCTGGCGGGCGTGGTGGCCACCTTCTACGTGGTCTCGCGCTTCACGGGCCTGCTGCTGGTGCGCATGCGCGAGGCCGAGGAGCGCAGGGCCCTGGCCTTCCGCCAGGTGGAACACGCCCAGAAGCTCTCCTCCATCGGGCGCCTTGCCGCGGGCGTGGCCCACGAGATCAACAACCCCCTGGCCATCATCAACGAGAAGGCCGGGCTCATGAAGGACCTGCTGGCCCTCCAGGAGGACTACCCGGGCAAGTCCAAGTTCATGCGGCAGGTGGAGGCCATCATCAGCGCCGTTGACCGTTGCCGGGGCATCACCCACCGCATGCTCGGCTTCGCCCGGCGCATGGACGTGAAGATCGAGGCCCTGAGCCTGAACGAGGTCATCACCGAGACCTCCAGCTTCCTGCAGCGCGAGGCCGAGAGCCGCAACGTGACCCTGAGCCTGGAGCTCGACCCGGCGCTGTCGCGCATCGAGTCCGACCGGGGGCAGTTGCAGCAGGTGATCCTGAACATCCTCAACAACGCCCTGGCAGCCATCCCCGACAGGGGGACCATCGCGGTGCGCACCTGGAACCAGGGGGCCGAGCACGTGGGCTTCTCCATCCAGGACAACGGCTGCGGCATGTCCGAGGATACGCTCAAGTGCATCTTCGAGCCCTTCTTCACCACCAAGCGCGGCAAGGGCACCGGGCTGGGGCTTTCAATCACCTACGGAATCATCAAAAGGCTCGGGGGCGAAGTCTCCGTTC
>JBKICO010000169.1:0-2971 GCA_046567065.1 Acidobacteriota bacterium | reverse complement strand
TCAACAACGTCTCCGGCTTCCCCTTCATCTTCCGCGGCGCGCTCGACGCCGGCGCCGGCAAGATCAACGAGGAAATGAAGCTGGCCGCCGCCCGCTCCATCGCCGCCCTGGCCAAGGAGCCCGTGCCCGCCGAGATCCTGGCCATGTACGGCCAGAAGGACGTGACCTTCGGCATCGACTACGTGATCCCCAAGGCCCTGGACTTCCGCCTGCTGGAATGGGAAGCCCCCGCCGTGGCCCAGGCCGCCATGGACACCGGCGTGGCCACCAAGAAGCTGGACATGGCCCAGTACAAGAAGGAGCTGCGCGCCCGCATCGACGCCGAGCACAAGCGCATCAACGCCTTCATCGACTCCTACAACCTGGGCTTCTAATCCCGGTTGCCGACATCGCCTTCACGGGGCGCGCCGCAGGGCGCGCCCTTTTTTTGCGCCATGCGCCGGGGTGCGCACCGCACCCGGCGGTGCCGCTGCCGCGCCCTTGGCCCGAACCACTCCACATGCGCGGGGCGTATTCCGTTCCCGCCCTCCATCGTGTACGGTCCTCGCCAGAGGGAATCCGCATGAAATCAATCCGTCACGCCCTGCTGGCTCTTGCCCTGCCCTGTCTCATGGCCTTGCCCGGCCTGGCCCTTGGCGCCGAGCCTTCCGTGGACGCCCTGCTCGCCTCCATGAGCCTGGAGCAGAAGATCGGCCAGATGATGCTGGTGGCCTTCAAGGGCCCAGGCCTGTCCCCCGAGATATCGGAGATGATCCGCCAGCGCGGCCTGGGCGGGGTGATCCTCTATTCATCCTGGGGCAACGTGGAAAACGTGCAGCAGGTGGCGGCCCTGAACGCCGCGCTCCAGGCCGACGCCGCCAAGACCCCGGCCGGGATCGGCCTGTTCGTGGGCATCGACCAGGAAGGCGGCCCCGTGGTGCGCCTGCGCGAGGGTGTGACCCTCTTCCCCAGCCAGATGGCCATCGCGGCCACGGGCAACCGCGAGCACGCCCGCACCGCCGCGCGGATCATGGCCAAGGAGCTCACGGCCCTGGGCATAAACACCACGTTCTCCCCGGTGGCGGACGTCAACTCCAACCCGGCCAACCCGGTCATCGGCATCCGTTCTTTCGGCTCGGACCCCAACATCGTCTCGCGGCTCACGGCGGCCACTGTGGAGGCCTACGTGCAGGCCCGCATGGTCTGCACGCCCAAGCATTTCCCCGGCCACGGCGACACCTCGGTGGACTCCCACCTGGGCCTGCCCCTGAACGACCACGACAAGAAGACCCTGGAGCGCGTGGACTTCGCCCCGTTCCGCGCGGCCTTCGCGGCCAAGGCCCCGGCGGTGATGACCGCCCATGTGGAGACCCCCGCGCTGGACCCGCGCCCGGACACTCCCGCCACCCTCTCCCAACCGGTGCTGGAGGGCGTGCTGCGGCGCCAGATGCGCTTCGATGGGCTCATCTTCACGGATTCGCTGGGCATGGGCGCGCTCTCCAAGGGCGTCGGCACGGTGCGCGCCGCCGTGCTGGCGGCCAAGGCCGGGGCGGACGTGCTGCTCTTCGGGGCGGACATCGGGCACGAGCCGCAGCAACAGATCGAGGCCTACGAGGCCCTGCTGGCCGCCGCGCGCTCCGGGGAGCTGCCCCAGGCCCGCATCGACCAGGCCGTGGGCCGCATCCTGGCCGTGAAACAGCGCTACGGCATCCTCCAGGCCGCCTCCAGCGGGGACAACAGCGCCGCCGTGGCCTTCCAGGTGGGCCTCCCGGAGGACCGGCAGGCCGCACTGGAGATCGCGCAGGACAGCATCACCCTGCTGCGCGACCGCACCCGCATGCTGCCGCTCAAGCCCTCCGACAAGGCCCTGGTGCTCTGGCCGGAGCGCAACGCCTTCGACCCCGTGGCCTCGCTCACGCTGCCCAAGGGGACCTCGCTCATGCGCACCTCCCGCGAGCCCTCGCCCCAGGAGTTGCGTCAAGCGGCCGACGCCGCCGCCGGGGCGGACAAGGTGCTGGTCTTCACCTACGACGCCATGCGCAACCCGGCCCAGCAGAACCTGGTGCGCACCATGCTGGCCATGAAGCCCCAGAACGTGATCCACGTCTCCCTGGGCGGCCCTTACGACGCCGGACTGTTCCCAGCCGTGCCCACCAGCCTGGCCACCTACGGCGACGTGCCGGTTTCCATCGAGGCCCTCTCCCGCGCCCTGGCCGGAACCTCCCCCATGCCAGGGCGGCTGCCGGTGCGCCTGCAGTGATCATCAGCGCCACCCGGCGCGCCGACCTGCCCGCGCACTACGCCGCGTGGTTCATGGAGCGGGCCCGGGCCGGGTGGTGCGCCGTGCCCAACCCGTTCAACGCCCGCCAGGTGAGCCGCGTGAGCCTGGCCCCCCGCGACGTGGAGGCCGTGGTCTTCTGGACACGCGACCCCAGGCCATTGATCCCGCATCTTGCCGAGCTGGACGGGCTCGGCCTGTCCAGCGTGTTCCAGTTCACCCTGCTGGAATACCCCGCCGCCATCCACCCCGGGATGCCGCCCCTGGCCGAGCGCATCGAAGCCTTCCGGCACCTGGCCGGGGAGATCGGCCCGGAGCGGGTGCTCTGGCGCTACGACCCCGTGCTGCTCTGCGCGCAGGCCGGGCCGGACCATCACCTGCGCATGTTCGAGGCCCTCTGCAGGGAGCTGGAGGGCAGCACGCGGCGGGTCACGGTGAGTTTGATGGAGCCTTACCGCAAGGCCCGGCACAGGCTGGCGGCTGCGGGAGTGGATATGCTCGTCCCTGGCGAGGATGCGCTGGGCGCGATGTTCAGGGACATGGCGGCCATGGCGCGCGCCCGCGGCATGGAGCCAGCCTCCTGCGCGGACGAGGCGGGCCTTCGGGCGCTGGGCTTCGTTCCGGGGGCCTGCATCGACGCGGCGCTCATCAAGCGCCTGTTCGGCGTGGAGGCGGCCCCGGGCAAGGACGCCAGCCAGCGCCCGGCCTGCCGCT
>JBKICO010000168.1:0-3831 GCA_046567065.1 Acidobacteriota bacterium | reverse complement strand
CCACCACGGAATCAAGCTGCAGGAAGCTCCCCAGCCTGTGGGCCACGTTCTGGGAGTTGGCCACGATCACGTCCATGGCCCGGGCGGCCTTGGCGTAGGCCCGCTCGAAGGCCCAGAGGAAGGCCGCGTAGGCCTGGCGTTTGAGCGGCTGCTTGCCGCGCAGGTAGAAATCGCGCTGATCGTAGAGGATGCGCGGGGGCGTGTGGCAGTAGAGGATCTTCTTGCCCGTGATGCGCTTGTGGGCCAGCGGGGCCAGGGAGCCGCTGAAGATGGCGTAGGGCGGGGCGCTGGGCGGAAATTCGGCGAAGGTGCGCCAGAAGCAGGCCGTCTCGGACCAGCGGGCCAGGTCTGGGAAGCGTTCCCGGGCGCGCATGTCCATGGGCGGCCGGTCCTTGAAGAAGCCCTCGGGGAAGGCCTGGGCGTTGAACTGCGCGGTCCAGAGGATGCCGCCGGTCAGTTCGGCCAGGCACTGGGCGACCTTCTCCCCACCGCCGGGGAAGGCGAAGGCGTCGTGCAAAATGAGGGGGCTGTGGCGCATTGGCGTTCGCGTTTTTTTGGGATAGAAGCGGCTGGCTGTTGTGCATATCCAGGGCCGCAGGCCCTGGCAACCCAAATCATTCCAACATCAACCCATCCCGCAAATATACCATATGAATGTTCTCGTGGCCAACCTGGCCGGCGTCAAGGTGGAAGCCGACGGATCGGTGAAGCACTTCATCAAGGCGGGCTCGCGCTGGCCCATGACCATCGGCAAGTCCCGCTCCGTTGACTATTACCCCTTCCCCTTCTGGCTGGCCTACACCCTGGCCGTGCTCAAGCGCGACACCAAGGCCGACGCCCGGGGCCTGGACGGCGTGGTGCTGGACCTCACCGGGGACGAGCTGCTGAGGGAGATCGTCTCCCGCAGGCCGGGCCTGCTGGTGGTGGAGCTGGCCTCCCTGACCCTGGCGGACGACCTGGCCTTCCTTGCGCAGGTCAAGGCCGCCACGGGCTGCAAGGTGGTGGTCTGCGGCAACTACGCCACCGTGACCCACAAGGAGCTCCTGGCCGAAAACGACTGCCTGGACTTCGCCGTGCGCGGCGAATACGAGCTGGCCGTGTGCGACCTTGTGCTGGCGCTCATGGACGGCGGCGACGTCTCCGGCGTGCTGGGCCTGGCCTGGAAAGGCCCCGACGGGGTGGTGGTGAACGAGGCCCGGCCCCTGCTGGCCGACCTGGACGAGCTGCCCTTCCCGGACCGCGACGACTTCCCGGCCACCATCTACCCCGACTTCACCCTCTACAGCCCCTGCATCAACATACTCTCCAGCCGGGGCTGCCCCTGCGGCTGCGTGTACTGCCAGGAGCGTCACGTGATGTACGCCTCCCCCAAGTACCGCGCCCGCTCGGCCAAGTCCGTGGTGGACGAGATGCAGTACTGCCAGGAGCGCTTCGGGGCGCGCCAGTTCTATTTTGACGACCAGAGCTTCGTGGTGCGTAAGCCCCACGTGATGGAAATCTGCGAGGAGATCATGCGCCGGGGCCTCAAGGTGCCCTGGACCGTCATGGGCGACGCCATGTTCGTGGACCGCGAGATGCTCGCGGCCATGGCCAAGGCCGGGTGCATCGGCATGAAGTTCGGCGTGGAGTCCGCCGAGCAGTCCATCCTGAAGACCATCGGCAAGCCCCTGGACCTGGAGAAGGCCAAGCAGGTGGCCAAATGGTGCAAGGAGCTGGGCATCCGCACCCACGCCACCTTCTGCCTGGGCCTGCCCGGCGAGACCGAGGAGACCATCCGCAAATCCATGGCCTACATGGAGGAGATCGAGGTGGACACGGCCCAGGTCTCCAAGGCGGTGCCGTATCCGGGCACGCCCATGTACAAGTGGGCGCAGGAGAACGGCTACCTCACCACCACGGACCTCTCCCGCTTCGACGGCATGGGCTCCTCCATCATCAGCTACCCCGGCCTCTCCGCCGAGGACATCGACCGCTGGTACGCCGAGTTCTCGCGCCGGGTGGCCCGCAAGAAGGTGTTCAAGTACCTCATGGAGCCCGGGCAGAGCTTCTCCATCATGGCCGAGATGGTTCGGCGCAAGGGCTTGGCGAGCCTGCTCAAGTCGCTCTACACCTTCGTGAGGCGGGCCTTCTGATGCTGCGCTGGATCGCCGGGGTTTTCGCCGTGAGCCTGGCCACGGCGCTCCTGGCCACCCCGCTGGCCGCCCGCTTCGGGCGCGCCTTCGGCTTCATGGACGCCCCCCAGGGGCGCAAGGTGCACACCCAGCCCATACCGCGCTGCGGCGGGCTGGCCCTGGTGGTCTCCTTCTTCGCGGCCCTGGCCGTGGCCGCCTTCGCGGACTTCCACGGCACGGGCAGGCTCATCCCGCGCGGGCAGATGCTGGCCGTGTACGCGGGCGGGCTGTTCATCTTCCTGGTGGGTTTCGTGGACGACCGCAAACCCCTGCCCGCCAAGCTCAAGTTCCTGGCCCAGATCGCGGCCGCCAGCATCTGCTTCTTCGGCGGGGTGCGCATCGAATCCTTCAGCATGGGGGAGATGTTCTCCCTGCACCTGAACCAGGACGTGCTCTCCTACGGGCTCACGGTGTTCTGGTTCGTGCTCTTCATCAACGCCATCAACTTGATCGACGGGCTGGACGGCCTGGCCGCCGGAGTGGCCTTCTTCGTCTGCGCCGTGCAGGTGGTGCTGGCCACCATGCGCGCCGACCCCTTGCCCGCCATGCTCTTCGCGGCCCTGGGCGGCGGGGCGCTGGGCTTTTTGCGCTACAACTTCAACCCAGCCACGATCTTTCTGGGCGACGGGGGCAGCTACTTCCTGGGCTACATGGTGGCGGCGCTCTCCATCCTGTCCTCCTCCAAGTCGCAGGTGGGCGCCACCATCCTCATGCCCATCCTGGCCTTCGGCGTGCCCCTGCTGGACACCCTGACCTCGCCCCTGCGCCGCTTCGTGCGCGGCAAGAAGATGTTCGAGCCGGACCGCCAGCACGTGCACCACAACCTGATCGCCAAAGGCTGGTCCCAGCGCAAGGCCGTGGTCTTCCTCTACGGGGTCACGGCCTTCCTGGCCGTGATGGCCGTGCTCATCGTGAACATGCGCGACGTGCCCGCGGGCCTGTTCATCCTGCTGCTCGGCGGGGCGCTGATCCTGTTCGTGCGCAAGGCCGGGTACTTCAGCTATTTCGCGGTGGACAAGGTCTTCGGCTGGATACGCGACATCTCCGACGTGGCCGGGGTCAGCCAGGGGCGGCGCACCTTCCTGAACCTGCAGATCGAGATATCCCAGGCCCCGGATCTGCCCTCCATGTGGGAGAACGTCTGCGAGGCCCTGGAGCAGCTCGGCTTCGACCTGGGCGAGATGATGCTCACGCCCGAGGCCGCCCCCGGCCCGGACATGGCCCCCCGCGCCCCCCACGACGCGGCCGGAAAGGCCTGCGGCCCCGTCTCCTGCCCGAGGGTGTTCGAGTGGCAGCGCCCCGACCTGGACCGCGACAAGCGCGAGTTTTTGACCGAGCGCTCCCTGCTCAAGGTGGAGCTGCCGCTCATCAGCAAGGGCGGCGCGGCCATGGGCGTGCTCTGGCTGGTGAAGAACCTCCGCGACGACACCCAGTCCGACTACACCCTGCGCCGGGTGGAGCAGCTTCGGCGCACCGTGGTCTCCACCCTGGAGCGGCTCTCCGGCCCCCGCTGATGCGCGTCCTGCACCTGGGCAAATATTATACGCCGGTGGAAGGCGGGATCGAGACGGTCACCAGCCAGCTGGCCCGGGGGCTCACCGCCCTGGGCGCGCGCAGCGATGTGCTCTGCGCCCAGCCCCGGGGCGACATGCCCGAGCTC
>JBKICO010000167.1:0-4606 GCA_046567065.1 Acidobacteriota bacterium | reverse complement strand
CCACAGCCACCCGCCGAGCACCAGGCCCACGAAGACCAGATTGCGCAAGACGCCGCGTTCCGGCCCCAGGGGCAGCCAGTGGCGGGCCAGCAGCAGGGCCACCCCGGCGATGGCCGTCCAAACGGCCGCGCGGGTGAGCAGCGCCCCCCGCTCGGGTGAGACGAAGCGCCTGGCCAGGTACAGCCCGCCCACGGCGGTCATGGCCAGGCCCGCGGCGGCGTCCAGGAAGATGGCCAACAACGCCCCGGCGTAGACCGCCAGCTCGTAGGGGGAGAAGTCCTTGAAGCGGTCCAGGCTCCTGCGCCTGAAGATCAGCTCGGCCGCCGGGGGGATGAGCCCGAGGGCCACCACCAGCGAGGCCGTCAGGGCGAAGGTCTTGGTGAAGGCAAGGGGACGGAACAGCTTGCCCTCGGCCCCGGTCATGAAGAAGACGGGCAGGAAGCCGATGACCGTGGTGGCGATGGAGGCAAGCACCGCGCCGCCCACCTCCTTGGAGGCCAGGAAAACGGTGCGGGGCATGGGCTCGCCCGGCGGGGCTTCGCCCTGCCTGCGCAGGATGTTCTCGGTGAGGATGATGCCCATGTCCACCATGGTGCCGATGGCTATGGCGATGCCCGCCAGGGCCACGATGTTGGCCTCCACGCCGAAGGCCTTCATGGCCAGGAATGTCAGCAGCACGGCCAGGGGCAGCAGGGCCGAGATGAGCGCCGAGGCCCCCAGGTTCATGACCATGGCCAGAACCACCACCACGGTGACCAGGATTTCGGAGACAAGGGCCTCGTCCAGGGTGTGCAGGGTCTCCTTGATGAGGCCGGACCGGTCGTAGAAGGGCACCACCTTCACCTGGCTCACCGTGCCGTCGGGCAGGGTGCGCTTGGGCAGGGAGGGCTCGATGCGGGCGATGGCCGCCTTGACCCCGGCGATGACCTCCATGGGGTTGGCCCCGAAGCGCGTCACCACCACGCCGCCCACGGCCTCGTGGCCGTTCTTGTCCAGGGCGCCCTGGCGCAGGGCTGGGCCGAAACTCAGCGATCCAAGCTGGTTGAGGAATACGGGCCGCCCATCGCGGGTGGCCACCAGGGTCTTGCCCAGGTCGCTCAGGCTCTTGATGAAGCCCAGGCCGCGCACCAGATATTCCACGCGGTTGATCTCGAGGGTGCGCGCGCCCACGTCCAGGTTGGACTTCTGCACGGCGGAGGCAACGTCCTCCAGGGAGACGCCGTAGGCCTTGAGCAACTGCGGGTCCAGCTCGGCCTGGTATTCGCGCACGAAGCCCCCGATGGAGGCCGCTTCGGCCACGCCGGGCACGGCCAGCAGGGCGTAGCGCAGGTAGTAATCCTGCAGGGTGCGCAGTTCGCTGGTTTCGAAGCCGCCCGCGAAGCGGCCCTCCGGGTCCAGCCCGTCGAGGGTGTACCAGAACACCTGGCCCAGGGCCGTGGCGTCCGGGCCAAGGCGTGGGGCCACCCCTGTGGGCAACAGGCCCGGCGGCAGGCTGGCCAGCTTCTCCAGGATGCGGGCGCGGGCGAAGTAGAAGTCCACCCCCTCCTCAAAGATCACATAGACTTCGGAGAACCCGAACGAGGAGTTGGAGCGCACCGTCTTCACTCCGGCGACCCCGAGCAGGGCCGTGGTCAGCGGGTAGGTCACCTGCTCCTCGACGTCGCGGGGGGAGCGGCCCGCCCACTCGCTGAAGACTATCTGCTGGTTCTCGCCGATGTTGGGGATGGCGTCCACGGCCACGGGGGAGCGCAGGAGCCAGGGCAGGTTCCAGTCGAACGGGGCCACGGCCAGGCCGCCCACTATTGTCAGGGCGGTCAGCAGGGCGACCACGAGCTTCTGGCGCTGGCAGAACGCCAGCACGCGCTCCAGCGGCCCCACCCCGGAGGGAGGACCGGCGAAGGGTTCCACGTTCTGGCCGGGGCGGTCGGGTGTGTGCATGCTCACTATGCGCCTCGCCTGCTCACTGGCCCGCCGGGGCAGGTGGGACTGCCGGGGCCTGGGGCTGCACCTGCAGTTGGCCGGTTTGCGGTACAGTCTGGGGCAGCGCCTGCGGCTGGCCTGGTTGCGGCGCGGCCTGGGGAGGTACCAGCGGCTGGCCGGGCTGCGGAACGGCCTGGGGCCGCACCTGCGGCTGGCCCGGCTGCGGAACGGTTTGGGGACTTGCCTGCGGCTGGCCTGGTTGCGGCGCGGCCTGGGGCCGTGCCTGCGGCTGGCCCGGCTGCGGAACGGCCTGTGGCCGCACCTGTGGCTGGCCGGGTTGCGGCGCGGCCTGGGGCTGAACCTGCGGCTGGCCGGGAGCGCCCTGGGCACCCGGCGGCACCCGGCCCTTGTAGCGCAACATGAGCTTGAACTGCTCGTCGACCTGGGGTTCGGTCAACTTGGGCAGGGCGTCCTGCGGCACCACGGTGCCTTCGCCCCCGAATATTTCGGCGGGCGGGAAGGCCGGGACCGGGGACACCCCCTCGGGGCGTTCGCTGGGCGGCAGTTCGATTGCGGAAGGGGGCGGCACGTTGAGGCCGAAATCCTGCAGGCGGACGAGCCCCTCGGGCTGGAGCATGCTGGGTTTGGCCAAGATCTGGCGTTCACTGTCGAGCTTGAAGGCCCCGTTGGTGACCACCTCCTCGCCTTCGGCCAGGCCGGACTGCACCACGTAGACCCCGTCCGCCTTCGGGCCGAGCACGATCTCGCGGCCCTCGAACACGCCGGCCTTGCCGGGCACCGCCACGTAGACCACGGCGCGCCCGCCCGTGACCAGGGGGGCCGTATCGGGGATGACCAGGGGCGCGCGCTCGGGGGCCGTGCCCGGGCTGGTGGGCCTGCCCTCCCTGTCCAGCAGGGTCTTGACCTTGCCGCGCAGGCTCATGCCCGGGCGAAGCAGTGCCTTGACGTCGTTGTAGCCCACCAGCACCTTGAAGGTCTTGTTCTTGTCGCTGAAGGTCGGCTCGATGATGATGATCTTGCCCCAGAAGGATTCGCCCGGGCGGGCCGGAGAGGAGAATTCGACCTCCTGGCCGATGCGCAGCCAGGGGAAGTCCTGCTCGAAGGCGTCGAAACTGGCCAGCACGAAGTTGGGGTCCGCGATCCTGACCAGGCGCGAGCCTTTGTTCACGTAGGAACCCTGGATGGCGTTGTTCTCGATGATGACCCCGCCCACGTTGGAGGCAAGGTTGGGCATGCGGATGGGGATGACGCCCGGCGGCCGCTCCAGGCGCAGCACCTGGGTGATGTCCCTGTCCGGCAGGCCGAAGCCCTTCAGGCGGGAGCGCAGCATGGCGAACTTGCGCTGGGCGTCCTGGACGGCCTTCTCGTCCGGCGGCGTCGCGGATGAGGAGCGCAGCGCCTGGTTGACCGGCTGGCCCAGTAGCCGGGCGACGACGTCCGGGATGATGCGCACCTGCTCCAGCATCTGGATCTCCACGTCCTGGATGTCGGCGGAGTAGAAGTCGAGGAGGCGCTGGTCCGTGCGGATGTATTCGCCGCTGCGGCGGATGTAGACCTTGTCCACGATACCGTTCACGGGGGCGTTGATGTCGGTGATGAAGGCGTCGTCGTATTCGATCTGACCGTAGAGGTCCACCGAGGCCGTCACGTAGCGGCTCTCCACGCGCGAGGTGGCGATGCCCGCCAGCCGCATCTGCGCCGGGTCCAGGTGGTTGTGCGCCACGCCTCCGGGCTCCATGTCGCCCATCACCACCGGGACCAGTTCCATGCCGCAGACCGGGCATTTGCCGGGCGCGGGCAGGGGCGGCACGTCGTTCATGGGGCAGGCGTAGAGCACCAGCTTGCCCTCGGTGGTTTCGCCGCCTGCGGCCTTGGACGCGGTCTGCCCTTTGCCGTCCGCGGCGGGCTTGTCCGGGCCTTGGGAGCAGGCTGCGGCAAGGGCCAGAATCCAGGCGGCCGCCACGAGGGCGATCAGCCGGGCCAGGGGGAAGGCGTTGGGTCGGGGGGTGGATACGTTCATGGTTTCCTATCCCAGTGTGAAGTCGGATACGAGCATGGGCCAGACGGCGATGGCGGCCAGCAACACGGCCCCGGCCAGCGCGGCCATGCAGAGGCGGCGCTGCAGGCGGGGAAGGGCCTGGGCCAGGGAGGGGATGCCGCGCGCCCGCTCCACCGCGCCGACCCCGGCCCCGCAGACGCCCAGCAACAACAGGGAGGCGTAGAGCGGGTAGCCGATCCAGTGGAATTCCGCCTTGAGCAGGCAGAAGGGGCAGTGGTGCGTGGGCAGCTCGTACCAGTAAACGGAAATGAAGGAGAGCAGGGCCAGGATGCCGATGAGGAACATGGCCCCGGATATCCAGGCGAAGAGGCGCGCGCCCCGCCCGGTGGCCAGGAAGTGCGCGCCGCTGCGGGCCAGCGCCACCAGCCCGCCCCAGAAGAGCATCTGGGCCAGGGTGGGCGGCAGGTGGGCCAGAGAGGCCGAAAGGCCTGTGGACTCCTCGCTGAACACGGCCCCGCAGCAGGAGGTTATCAGGTTCGGGGCCAGGTGCGAAAAGTAGCCGTACTGCACGTAGGCCTCGAAGAGCACCAGGCCCGTGAGAGGCAGGAGCATGGCGTACTTGGGCTTGATCAGGGGGTAGTCGTAGCCCTGGTTGTCCAGGTGGTT
>JBKICO010000166.1:0-7541 GCA_046567065.1 Acidobacteriota bacterium | reverse complement strand
TCCTGTCGGTTGCGGTGGAGGGTCTGTCCATGCAGCGCAGCTTCCACGTCGTGCAAAACGCCAAGCGCTACGTGTTCCCGGCCATGCGTTATTTCCTGGATTTCCTGAGCAAATAGGAGCCAATCGCGATGCAGTCTTTCACTACTCAGTCCGTACGTCTTGTGGATGGAGTTCGCGCGGCCGGTTGAGCCGCCAAGCTGCCTCCAGGGGTCCTGGAGGACGTTCTGGCCGGTCTTTCCGGCCCGCAGGACCCTCGGATGCTCACCGGCGCCGGCGACAACGAGGATGCCGCCGTATTGCGTTTTCCCCCGGGAAAATGCCTGATCCAGACGGTGGATTTTTTCACGCCCGTGGTCAACGATCCGTTCCGGTTTGGCCAGATCGCTGCCGCAAATTCCCTCTCCGACGTATACGCCATGGGCGGCGAGCCGTATTCGGTCATGAACATCGTCTGCTTTCCCGCCCGCTGCATGGACCTGGGCATCCTCAAGGAGATCCTGCGCGGAGGGCTCTCCAAGATCCAGGAGGCGGGCGCGGTGCTCGCCGGAGGGCACAGCGTGGACGACCAGGAGGTCAAGTACGGCCTCTCGGTGAGCGGCATCGTAGACCCGGATAGCTTTGCCTCCAACCGTGGGCTTCGCCCCGGCGACGTGCTGGTGCTCACCAAGCCCGTGGGAACAGGCATCCTGGCGACTGCCGTGAAGGCCAACGATCCTGGCTCCCAGGAGCACGAGCAGCGGCTCTGGGAGGTCGCCTCCCGCCTCAACGCCGTTCCCGGCGAAGTTATCCGGCGCTTCGGGCTCAAGGCCGCCACCGACATCACCGGTTTCGGGCTGGGCGGGCACGCCCTGGAGATGTCCAAGGCCTCCGGCCTGGCGATAGAGCTGGACGTGCGGCGCATTCCTGTGCTGGAGGCGGCCGCCGACCTCGCTGGCCAGGGGTTCGTCCCGGCCGGGAGCCACGCCAACAGGAAGCATTTCTCCTCCCTGGTGGAGCAGGGGGAAGGCGTGAACCAGGTCCACCTGGACATCGTATTCGACGCCCAGACCTCCGGCGGCTTGCTCCTGGCCGTCCCTCCCGGCTTGCTGGGCGAGGTGCGCGCAGCCCTCGCCGAAGGGGGGGATCTTGCCGCCACGGTCGGGCGCGTGCTGGACGAAACCTCTTCGACGGGCCGCCTCAGATTGTCCTGAGGGTTGGCGACAGTCGCCCCTCCTTCTGGACATCGACCCCAAAACATGAGATTTGAAAGAACCGCGCATCGCATGCCGGCCCAACTCCGCCATATCCAAGGAGGACCATAGATGAAGCCTGAGGAGAAGATCGTATCCATGGAAAGTTACCGCAACAGCAAGGAGACCGAGGTGACTTCGATCAATGATCTCAATGCCAAAACGTCGCAGGATATCAGCCGCATGGCCCTGCTTCTGGCGTTGCTGGCCGTTCTGCTGGCCGGCGTGCTCTTTTTCAAGGCGAACCAGAACATCAATGTGCTGGGCTCCGACATAAAAGGCATCGCCACCAAGGTCGGCGCCATGGACGTGCGCATGGCCGAGCTCGAAAACCTGCCTGCCAAGTCCAAGCGGATGGTCATGGGCACCATGATCATGGAGATGGCCCAGAAGGCCTCCTACCTTTCCACCCAGCTGGATAATCCCGAGCAGGCCGCCAAGCTGCTGCAGGCCATGGAGCTGATGCAGCAGGCCAAGCCCGCTGAATAGCCTCCTGTTTCCTTCGAGCACCGATGCCCGGCGCCTTCATAAGGCGCCGGGCTTTTTTTATCGGGCATCCGTTTCCTTGGAGGCCAGCGATATGGGCGTCGCCGGGCGCGATGATCACCCAGGCGCGCAGCTTCGCAGGAGTGTTGCATAGTGAACCCTGGGGAGGGGGATTGATTATGATTTACAGCGGTTGCAATTTGTTCTAAAAGTATCAAGCTCGAAATTAGCCGTACGAAAGGAGCTGTGATGCGCGTCTCATTCTCCCTCAAGATCGCCGCCCTCCTGGTAGCCTGCATCGCTGTCGTCAGCCTGGGTATTTTCGCCACAACCTACTATTTCATATCGTCCGGATTCGACGAAGAAGCCACCAAAGAGCTTGATGCCCGCCAAAAATCGGTCCAATCCCGCCTGGACAAGTTGAAAGAGGCGACATTGGCCGAATCGTTCCTCATCGCCTCTGATCTGGCCATCGCACAGGGCATCGCCAAGGGCGATACAGCTTTCCTGCAGAAGCAGGCCAAGACGATTATTCAGAAAACGGGAGTCGATTTCCTGACCATCACGGACGCCGCCGGTAAGGTTGTCGCGCGCGGCCACTCCGATAAGATCGGCGATTCGGCCCTGAGCCAGCTCGCCATCACCAAGGGCCTCAAGGGGGAGGAGAGCGTCGGCATCGAAGAGGGCACCGTGGTCAAGCTGTCGGTGCGCGGCGGGGCGCCCGTTCGGCTCGACGGCAAGATCGTCGGCGCTGTTTCGGTGGGAGAGGACCTCGGCACCCACGTCTTCGTGGACCAAGTGAAGAACGACATGGGTGTGGAGTGCACCATCTTCAAGGGAGACACTCGCGAAACCACCTCCATCATGCGTGATGGCAAGCGGGCCGTGGGCACAGCCATGGACAACGCCAAGGTCATCGAGACGGTGCTCAAGAAGTCTTCGGTGTTCAGGGCCCAAAACAACATCCTGGGCTCCCTGTATGACACGATCTACTGGCCGCTCATCACCGCCGACGGCAAGACCGGCGGCATGCTCTTCATCGGGAAGGACCGCAAGAGCATCGACGCCACCAAGCGCGGCATCACCTGGAGCGTGCTGGGCTCCGCGGTCGTGATTGGCCTCATCCTTCTTGTGGTCGCCCTGTTCGTCTCGCGCAGGCTCACCAAGCCCATCTCCACCACCATCACTTTCGCCAAGGACGTGGCTGCCGGGCAACTGGACAAGCAGTTGGCCGTGCAGTCCAAAGACGAGATCGGGGAGCTGGCGGATTCGCTGCGCCACATGGTTGCGGCCATCAAGGGCAAGATCGTCGAGGCCGAAGAGAAGAGCCAGGAGGCGCGGGCCATGGCTCAACAGGCCGACGAGGGCAGGGTCAAGGTGGAGCAGGCCTTGAGGCAGGCGGAATCTGCCCGCAAGGACGGCATGCTCGCCGCCGCCGACCAGTTGGAGGGCGTCGTGCAGGGCATCAGCGTGGTCAGCACGCAGATAGCCCGCCAGATCGACCTCACCGTTGAAGACATGGGCGTCCAGGAACGGAGGACGACCGAGGCCGCCACCGCCATGGAGCAGATGAACGCCACCGTGCTGGAGGTCGCCCGCAGCGCCTCCAACGCGGCGCAGCAGGCCGCTCAGGCCCGCGCCAAGGCCCAGGAAGGCAGCGAGGTGGTCAACCGGGTGGTGGGAGCCATCAACGACGTGGACCGCATGTCCACCGAGCTGGAAAAAGAGATGGCCTCCCTGGGGGACCAGGCCCGCTCCATCAGCGGGATCATGGGCGTCATCTCCGACATCGCCGACCAGACCAACCTGCTGGCCTTGAACGCCGCCATCGAAGCTGCGCGCGCGGGCGATGCCGGGCGCGGTTTCGCGGTGGTCGCGGACGAAGTGCGCAAGCTGGCCGAAAAGACCATGACGGCCACCAAGGAAGTGGGAGATTCCATCCGCGCCATCCAGACCGGCACCACGAGCAACGTCCAGCGGGTGAAGAACGCCGCCGAGGCCGCGAAGAACGCCTCCGGCATGGCGGGGCAGTCCGGTTCGACCCTGCAGGAGATCGTGAAGCTGGTGGACGATACCTCTTCGCAGGTGCAGTCCATCGCCGCCGCCGCCGAGGAACAGTCCGCCGCCAGCGAGGAGATCAACCGCATCGTGGAGGAGGTCAGCCGCATCTCATCCTCCACCGCCAACGGCATGCGCGACTCGGGTCAGGGCGTCTCGGAGCTGGCGACCCGCTCCAGGGAGTTGGAAGGCCTCATCAGCTCCTTCCGGAAAGGCGACTGAGTTCGGGAGTTCAGTCCAGCACGCTCGCCAGGTCGGCGGGGGTGTTCACGTTGAAAAAAGGCCGCGCGTCGGCCGTCGAATACATCACCACGTGGCGCAAGGCTGCCGGTATGGCTCGCGAGAGCTTCCGGCAGCCTTCTTCGCTGGCGCGGCGCAGCAGCGGGGCCGCCTGGGGCTCGTAGATGGCCACCAGGGCCTCGATGAAGCCCGTCTCGATCTGTTGGAAGGTGGTCATCACGGCGTGCTTCGGGCGGGAGCGCCAAGCGGCGAGCAGGATCTCCAGCGTGGCGGAGTCCAGCAGCGGCAGGTCGCAGGAGAGCACCAGGCAGGCCGTGCCATAGCGTTCCAACGCGGTGACGATGCCGCCCAGGGGGCCAAGGCCGGTTTGGGCGTCCAGGAACCAGGGCACGCCTTGCACCAGCGGTGCCGGGTCCCGGCCGGAGACGGCCACGGCCGGGCAGAAATTCCCCGCCAGCCGGACCATGCGGGCCAGCATGGGCTGCCCGTCCACCACCACGGCGGCCTTGTCCCTGCCCAGGCGGCGGCTTTTGCCTCCGGCGAGCACCACGGCGACGCCCGGCGCCAAGCCCGAGGCCAAGCCCGGGGCGGAGCCGGAAGCCCCGGGCGCGGCTTCGCCCTGCGCCGCCGCTGCCTGGGTTCGATCGGGCTCGCCCCCTGGCGTGGCGGCCATGGCGCTAATCGGTGTCGGCGATGCGTTCATTGGTGTCCGTGAAGATGCTGAACCTGTTCTCCCGCGAGAAGCCGATCAGGCTCATGGAGCCCTTGCGCGCTATCTCCACGCCCGCCGTGGTTACGGCGGAGCGGCTGACCATCATGGCGTAGCCTGTGCGCACCGCCTTGCCCACCAGGGAGGCCGTGGCCCGGGCCGAGACGAAGAGCACCCGGCCCGCCAGCGCCTCGCCGCGAGACAAGGCCCAACCCGCCATGCGGTCCAGGCAGTTGTGGCGGCCGATGTCCTCCACGTGGTGGATGAAGGTCCTGCTGGCGGGGTCGTAAACGGCGGCGCGGTGGAAGCAGCCGGTGGCGTCCCAGCGGCCGGCCATCTCCATGAAGCGGGCCGCCCCGTCCAGGATGTCCTTGGGAGTGAGGGCCCCGGGCCAGGGCTTGGCCTGCGGCGGGGTTCCGGGTTTGATCCGAAGGCGGAAGCCCGTATCTGACTCTTCCACAAGCTCCGGGACAGTGCCCGCCTTGCAGACGTCGAGCAGGGCATGGCCGAGGGCCAGCTCCCGCAGGCGGCCGTCGGGGAAGGCCCAGAGGTTCTTTTCGAACCCTCCCTCGAAGGTCAGGGTCAGGCGGATTTCGGCGGCGGCTTCGTCTTGGAAGCTGCGCCACGCGCCATCCTTGAATTGGCGGCACGGCAGGCGGGCGAGATCGATGGGGTGGTTGTTCATGTGCCAATATTGACATGTATGCTGCCCTGCTGCAAGTATTGACGAGCAAACTCACAAGGAGCCAGGGATGAAAAAAATCGCTATTTTCCAGATGATTGCCTGCATCGTGTTGCTCAACGCCGCCATGGTGCGGGCGCAGGAGAAGGTTCTGATGATGGCCACCACCACCAGCACCGAAGACACCGGGCTCCTTCCGGTGCTGGCCGACGCCTTCAAGAAGAAGACCGGCATCGAGCTGCGCTGGGTGGCCGTGGGCACCGGCAAGGCCCTGGAGCACGGCAAGGCCTGCGATGTGGACGTGCTCATGGTGCATGCCCCCGAAGCCGAGAAGAAGTTCATGGACGAGGGCGCCGGCCAGGCCAGGACCCAGATCATGTACAATGATTTCGTGATCGTCGGGCCCAAGGCCGACCCCATGAAGGTCAAGGGCAAGACTTCGGCCGAGGCCCTGAAGGCCATCGCCGAGGGCAAGGGCGTGTTCATCAGCCGCGGCGACAAGTCCGGCACGCACATGGCCGAGCTCAAGCTCTGGAAGAACGCCGGCATGGAGACCCCGGACAAGCAGGAGTGGTATGTCTCCCCGGGCCAGGGAATGCTCCAGGCTCTGCGCATGGCCGCGGAGAAGGGCGGCTACGCCGTGACCGACCGCGGCACCTGGATCAAGTTCGAGGCCAGCCCCGAAGGCAAGGGCATGGCCATCCTGGTAGAGGGCGACAAGGCGCTGCTCAACCAGTACAGCGTGATCACCCTGAGCGCTTCCGCCTGCCCCAAGGCCAAGCATGACCTGGCCAAGCAGTTCTCAGATTGGATCGCCTCCCCCGAGGGCCAGAAGGTGATCGCGGACTTCAAGATCATGGACAAGCCGCTGTTCTTCCCCAACGCCGGGAAATAGATGAACTATCTGCTGGAGGGTCTCTCGCGGGCCGTGGATCTGCTGGCCTCGGGGGACCCTGAAACGTTTTCGGCCGTGGCCGCCACGCTGGAGGCCACGGCCCTTTCCATGGGCATGGCGCTGGCGGTGGGGATGCCGGCTGGATTCTGCCTGGGATATTTCAAATTTCCCGGCAGGCGGCTTCTGCGCATGTGCTCGGATGCGCTCATGGCCTTCCCCACGGTGGTCATCGGCCTGCTGGTGTACGGCCTGCTTTCGCGACGTGGCCCCCTGGGCGACCTGGAGCTGCTCTTCACCATCACGGGCATGGCCCTTGGCCTAACCCTGCTGGCGCTGCCCATGATCGCCAGCCTGACCGCCGCCGCGGTGGAGCAACTGGACCCCAGGCTCCGCCTGACCCTGCTGACCCTCGGCGCGGACCGCCGCCAACTGCTGCTGGGCATCCTCTGGGAGGCCCGCTTCGGCGTGCTGGCCGGGGCCGTGGCCACCTTCGGACGCGTGGTCTCGGAGGTGGGCATCGCCATGATGGTGGGCGGCAACATCAAATGGCACACCCGCACCATCACCACGGCCATCGCCCTGGAGACGGGCAAGGGCGAGTTCGCCCAGGGTATCGCCCTGGGCGTGGTGCTCATGTGCATCTCCTTCCTGGTGAACGCGGCCCTGGTGGCGCTGAGGCGCAGGAGCGGCGCGTGAGCGGCCCCCTGGTGTACGAAATTTCCGGCCTGGAGCACCGCTTCGGGGACCGTGTGGCCACGCGCTGCGAGCATCTGGCCGTGGAGCAGGGCAGCATCGTGGGCCTGCGCGGGCCCAACGGTGCGGGCAAGAGCACGCTCCTGATGGTCATGGCCTTCCTGCTGGCCCCCACCCGGGGGGAGGTGCTGTTCATGGGGCGGCCCGGCCATTGCGGCGACCCTTCCCTGCGCCGCCAGGCTGTGCTCATGCCCCAGGACCCGGCCCTGCTGCGCCGCCGCGTGGAGGACAACGTGCTCTACGGGCTGCGCGCCCGGGGGCGCACGGACCCGGACAGCCTGCGGCAGGCCTTGGATCTGGTGGGGCTCGACCCGCAAACCTACCGCCGCCGCTGGTGGTGGGAGCTCTCCGGCGGGGAGAGCAGGCGCGTGGCCCTGGCGGCCCGCCTGGCGCTCAAGCCCCTGGTGCTGCTCCTGGACGAGCCCACCGCCAGTCTTGACCCGCAGAGCGCGGAGCTGGTGCGCCGCGCGGTGCTCGGCGCCCGGGAAA
>JBKICO010000165.1:0-3316 GCA_046567065.1 Acidobacteriota bacterium | reverse complement strand
CGCGCTGATCCTGCCAGCAGACATCACCCTGGCTGCATCGTCCAAAGACGGCAAGAAGAACACCGCTCAATCCCAGACGCAGACCAGGAAAAGCTCCGCCGCCTCCAAGCAGGCCAAGAGCGGCGGCACGAAGCAGTCCGCCTCCGCCAAGTCCTCGGATTCAAAGGCCAAGCACAGCGGCAAGAAATCCTCCAAGAAGGATGGCAAACGCTCCAAGGCCCAGGCCGCCGAGGTCAAGGCGGTGGCGCAGCCCGACTCCAACAAGGGCGAGTTCGGGGTGGACACCAAGGCCGCCCTGGTCATGAACATGGAGACCGGGCACGTCCTCTTCGCGCAGGAACCCGACCTGGCCATCCCCCCCGCCTCCCTGACAAAGGTCCTGACGCTCTACATCCTCAACGAGCTCATCCAGGCGGGCAACATCAAACCCGAGCAGGTCATCCCCGTCAGTCAGGAGGCCAGCCACGCGGGCGGCTCCACCATGCGGCTGCGCACCGGCGAGCAGGTCACGCTCGATGAACTGATGAAGGGCATCGCCGTGGCCTCCGCCAACGACGGCTGCGTGGCCGTGGCCGAATACCTGGGCCAGGGAGACACCCACCCCTTCGTGGAGGCCATGAACCGCAAGGCCAAGGAAATCGGTATGGCCAACTCCCAGTTCTTCAACCCCAACGGCCTGCCCGCCGACGGCCAGGTGACCACCGCGCGCGACATGGCCCTGCTGGCCCAGGCCTACCTCAAGCGCTTCCCGCAGACCCTGGCCGTGCACTCCATGACCGAATTCACCCACAACAACCGCGTGCGCCACAACTCCAACAGCCTGCTGGGCAAGGTGGAGGGCGTGGACGGCCTCAAGACCGGCTTTGTCTGCGCCTCGGGCTTCAACATCGTGGTCACGGCCCGGCGCGGCGACACCCGCCTGGTGGCCGTGGTGCTCGGGGCCAAGAACCGCCGCATCCGCGAGCGCGAGGCCACCCGCCTGATCGAGGAGGGCTTCAAGATCGTGGCGGCCCAGAAGCAACTCGAAGTCAAGCACGTGGCCATGAACCCCGGCGCAAGCACCCACCAATAAAAGGTCCCGAGAGCACGCCGCCACAGCGCGCCGCCCCGCGCCCGCGCGGGCGCGCATCCCTGCCATCCGGCGCAGCGCGACGCATCACGCGGCGCTGGACGTCCGCCCCGATACGCAGTAACCGGAGCGCCCGGCCTGCGGGTTGGAGGTTTCCCCCATGGACAAGTCATTCACCAGCGTCAACCCGGCCACCGGGGCCGTGATCGCCGCCTACGGCGAGCACACGGACCAGGAGCTGGAGGCCATACTCTCCCAGAGCCACGGCGCGCTGCGCTGCTGGCGCAAGTTCCGCATGGACGAACGCGCGGCCTGCCTGCACAAGCTGGCCGACATGCTGGAGGCCGGCACCGACGGCCTGGCCGCGCTGATCACCGCCGAGATGGGCAAGCCCGTGGGCGAGGCCCGGGCCGAGATCAAGCGCTGCGCCTCGGGCTGCCGCTTCTACGCCGACCACGCCCCGGAGATGCTCGCCCCCGAGACGCCGCCCGGCGCACCCGCCGACGCCCAGATCGTCTACGACCCCATAGGCGTTGTGCTCGGGATCATGCCCTGGAACTTCCCCTTCTGGCAGGCCCTGCGCTGCGCCGCCCCGGTGCTCATGGCGGGCAACAGCTTCCTGCTCAAGCACGCGCCAAGCGTCACGGGCTGCGCCCTGGCCATGGAGGAGCTCTTCACCCGCTGCGGCGCGCCCGAGGGCCTCATGCGCGTGCTGCGCATCGGGGAGGAGCGCGTGGCCTCCGTGATCGAGGACAGCCGCGTGCGCGCCGTGAGCCTCACCGGCTCCTGCCGGGCAGGGTCCGCCGTGGCCGCCGCGGCCGGGCGGGCCATCAAGAAGTGCGTGCTGGAGCTTGGCGGGTCGGACCCGTTCATCGTCCTGGAGGACGCCGACCTGCACCTGGCGGCCACCACGGCCGTGGCGGCGCGCTTCTACAACGCGGGGCAGACCTGCGTTTCGGCCAAGCGCTTCCTGGTTGCGCGCAAGGTGGTGCGTGAGTTCGAGGAGAGGATGGTGCACGCCGTGGGCCTGCTCAAAATGGGCGACCCCTGCGACACGGCCACCCGCGTGGGCCCCATGGCCCGGGCGGACCTGCGCGACACCCTGCACGCCCAGGTGGGCTGTTCGCTGGAGATGGGCGCGAGGATGCTCTTGGAGGGCGGCCCCGTGGAAGGGCCGGGCTTCTTCTACAGCCCGGTGGTGCTGGGCGGCGTGCGCCCCGGCATGCCCGTTTTCGAGCAGGAGGTCTTCGGCCCCGTGGCCAGCATCACCAGCTTTTCAACCCCGGAGGACGCCCTGCGCCTGGCCAACCAGACCCCTTACGGCCTGGGCGGCAGCGTCTGGACGGCCAACGCCGCCCTGGGCCGCAAGCTGGCCAGCTTCATCGAGGCCGGCACCGTGGCCGTGAACGCGCTGGTAAAGTCGGACCCGCGCCTGCCCTTCGGCGGGGTCAAGAACTCGGGCTTCGGCAGGGAGCTGGGCAGGCAGGGTTTGCTTGAATTCGTAAACGTGAAGGTGCTCAGGATTCCCTAGCGCCGGGCTCAGCCCGTCCGGGCGTCTGGGCCTTCACCCGGTTGCGGCCGTCGCGCTTGGCCTCGTAGAGGTAGGCGTCGGCGCGCAGCAGCAGCCCTTCCACGTCCTCGTCGCCCGTCAGGGAGGCCACGCCGAAGCTGGCCGTGGCCATCAGCTCGCCGGTTTGCCCGGCCCGCAGCCCCTCCAGGCATTCTCGCAGCCTCTCCGCCGTCTCCATGGCCCCGGCCAGCCCGGTCTGGGGCAGCAGCACCGCGAATTCCTCGCCGCCCCACCTGGCCGCCACATCCGCCTGGCGCAGCACCGCGCGGCAGGCGTCGGCCGCGCCGCGCAACACCTCGTCCCCCACGGCGTGGCCGAAGGTGTCGTTGATCCCTTTGAAGCCGTCCATGTCGAAGAGGATCACGCTCAAGGGCTGTCCGTAGCGTTTCGCCTGGCGTGCGGCCAGGGTGGCCAGCTCGGAGAAGTGACGCCGGTTGAGGAGGCCCGTCAGGCCGTCGTGCTGGGCCTGCAGGCGCAACTGTTCCTGGGTCTGGAGCAGTTCCTCCTCAAGGCGGCAACTGGTAAGCGTGATCAGGCAGAAGACCATGACCACGATGCTCATGATGTTCCCCACCAGCAGGGGCAGGATGCCCGAACCCTGGCGCAGGATCTCCGAGTCCGGACTCATGCCCCAGACCATGACGCCCCTGGCCACCAGGAGCGCCGCCAGCAGGAAG
>JBKICO010000164.1:0-4630 GCA_046567065.1 Acidobacteriota bacterium | reverse complement strand
CTTCATGCTGGCCGTGATGCACCTGGAGGAGGCCTGGCAGCCGGACCTGCCCCGCGAGGCCCGCGCCGTCTACGGTACGGACGACCCGGCCCTGCACCCGGGCGTGCGCAGGCTCCTGGAGCGGCCGGGCCTGACCTACCTCTCCGGCCGCATCGAGGGGCTGCATCTGCCCCAGCACGTCGATTTCGCCGACCTGCGCCACCAACCCGCCGACACGCTGCGCTCGGCCGACGCCGCAGGCTGGGTGCGTGTGCTTGGCGTGACGCTGGATTGCGACCTGCACGGAGGCTGGCGGGAGAGCCTGATGCTCGCCGCCCGGCGCATCGGGGGCAGCATCCTGGCGCTCTCCAGCGTCAACCGCGACATTCTGGGCTGGGACGACCATTTCACCACGGTGCGCTGTATGAGCGCCTTCGCCGAGGCCTTCCCCCGCAACATGCTGCGGCTGGGCCTCAGCCCCATGTGCGAGCGCCTCGCCGGGCCAAGGCAGGCCCTGCTGGAGGCGTGCGTCTTCGGCAACTTCGGCTGCACGCACATGCTGGTGCGCGACACCCACGCGGACCCGGCACCCGCCGGGCAGGCTCCGTTCTATCCCTGCGGGGAGGCGCAGCGCCTGGTCGGCCTGCATGCCGCGGAAATCGGGGTGCAGTGCGTGATCCCGGAGGAGATGGTCTATCTGGAGAGCCGCGCGCAGTTCGTGCCTGCTTCGTCGGTTCCGCCCGGCGAGGGGGGCGTGAGGTCCGTCGATCCTGCGGAGCTGCGGCGCAGGCTGGAGTTCGGGCTGGAGATACCGTCCTGGTGCTGTCCGTCTGGCGTCGTGCGGGAGCTGCGCCACGCCTTCCCGCCCAGGAGCGAGCAGGGCTTCACCATCTTCATCACGGGTTTTTCCGGGGCGGGCAAGTCCACCCTGGCCAAGATCCTCCACGTGAGGCTCATGGAGCTGCGCCAGAGGCCGGTGACCCTGCTGGACGGCGATATCGTGCGCAAGATGCTCTCCAGCGAGCTGGGGTTCTCCTGCGCGCACAGGATGCTCAACATCCGGCGCATGGGCTATGTGGCCAGCGAGATCACCAAGAACAGGGGCGTGGCCATCTGCTCGCCCATCGCGCCCTACGCGGAGGCCCGCTGCGATGCCCGGGCCATGGTCGAGAGGTACGGCGGCTTCATCGAGGTGCACCTGTGCACGCCCATCGAGGTCTGCATCCAGCGCGACCGCAAGGGCATCTACGCCAAGGCCAGGGCGGGGCTGATCAAGGGCGTCACCGGCATCGACGACCCCTACGAAACGCCCGCCGCGCCTGAGCTGCGGCTGGACACCACCAGCATGAGCGCGGCGGAGACCGCGCACGAGGTGCTCCTGTTCCTCGAACAGGCCGGCTACATCGGATAAGGGAAAGGGGGCGCGCCGGTTCCGGCTATTCGCTGAGGCCCACGGCCAGGCTCATCTCGGCGTTGAGCGCGCCGTCGCCCGTCTTGTTCAGGATCAGGCTGCGCACGCGCACGCCCGCTGGGTCGTCCTCGATGTCCTTGAGGAAGGCCAGCAGGTTCTTGAGGTCCACCGCGTTCATCTTCACGTCCAATTGCGATTCGCGCTTGTTGCCGGGCAACTGCTTGGTGCTGGGCTGCATGGAGGTGATGTTGCCCTTGAGCTCGTGGGTGGTGGCCAGGGCGTCCACCCGGCCGAAGAGGGAAAAGTCCGCCGGTGGGGGCGGCTTCTGCTGATATTCCGACGTCTTGCCGAGCCGGGCCTGCAACGTTTTGGCCTGGGCGAGCTGCTGCGCTGCCTCGGTAAGCTGCCTGTCCAGCCGGGCCGAGCGGTCCGAAAAGGGCTGGATCACCCATGCCCAAAGCCCGATGACAACGGCCAACGCGCCCCCGGCGTAGAGTCCGTGCTGCCTGGTGAGGTTCATTGCGCACCTGCCGCGCCGGGCCGCTGGGCCACGTTCATGTCCATGCGGAATTCGACGCCAGTCTTGTCCTGAGTGGGTTTGACGCCCTTGATGTCCACTTCCTTGAAGACCTTGGAAGCGATGAGCTTGCGCTTGATCTCCTCCACGGCGTTGAAGTCCTTGGCTTGCGCGTCGATGGAGATGTGGCCGTCGTCGAAGGAGAGGCGCAGCAGCTTGACGCTCAGGTTGGGCGGTATGTTGCGGTGCAGGGCCGCCAGGACCGGCAGCGCCACGGAGGCCTTACCGGCGGCGAAATCCAGCTCTTCCTGTTGGCGTTCGTTGACCATGCGGCGCATGATGGAGAGCTTCTGGTCGACGCCCAGGTTGGCCGGGGCCTCGGGAAGGGCGGCCGAGACGATGGCGTTGGTCTGGTCCCGCAGGGCCTTGAGCTCATCGGACTTCCGCGCCTGCCCCAGCACTGCGGTCAGTATGGCGCTCAGCAGCAGCAGGGACGCAGCCCCGCCAACAAGGGTGAGCATGCGCTTGAGGCTCTTGCGCCCGATGGACGGGTGCGAACCAGGGTGCAGGAAGTCCAGGCCGGGGCAGAGCCCCAGGGCCATGCGCGCCACTCCGTAGAGCCCAAGCGCCGTGCAGCCGAGCTCCCGCAGGGCCGGGTTCTCGTGGAAGGCCTTGGGGAAGGTGATCCTGTGGGGTTCGATTCCGCCCAGGGCCAGCCTGACAGCGTTCAGGCAGCACTCCGGGGGCTCCTCGCCGTGCGGGCGGCCCACCGCGGCCGTCTCCACGGCGTCGTAACCCGATGCCACGACGGTCATGGCACCAAGCCTGATCTCCTCGGCCAGGATGCGCGCGGTACCGTCCGATGCGCAGTCCTCCACGGGCACGCGCCTCCAGAACAGGGGCTGGCCGTCGCAGCGCAGGATGATGTCGACGTGCTTGGCGGCAGGCAGCAACGTCAGCCCGGGGGCCTTGGCCTGCGGGGCGTCCTCCCCCAGGGCGGCGTCCTCCCCGGCGATGTCCAGGCTGGCCAGGGTGGTCTCGAAGCCTTCCTCCAGCAGGGCGGCCACGAGGCCCTCCACGAAATCGCGGTCGATGGCGGCGGCTATGACGGTCTTGCCCGGGCCGTGCAGGGGGGTCTCCGCGAAGGCGGTGAGCTGCGTGTCGGCCGGGTCGGGCAGCCCGGATTCCATCAGGTGCCCCAGCACCGAGCCGATCTTGGCCCGTTGGGTGAAAGGCAGATAGAGCCTGCGGAATACCGCCCGGGAGGCGTCCAGGGCCAGGGCCAGGGTTTCCTGCAGCATCCCGTTGGCCTGCGCCAGTTGGCGGATGGCCTCGGCTGTCTCCTGCGGCCCGGCGCCGTCGGGCAGTTCACCCCGCGCGTAACCCTTGAATTCCAGGCCGCGCGGATGGCGGGAGAGCTGGAGCAGGGCGACATGGTCAGGGGCCACGAGGGCGACGAGGGCTGTGACGTGCATAGGGTCTATCTCTATCCTACTGTACCTGCAGGTACAACACCGCGATGGGCTGCAATTTGTTCGCGCTGAGCTGGCGCTTGAACACCGCATGAGCCCTGGCGGTGACCGAGCCGGACCAACATTCGAGGTCCGCCGAGAAATAGAGGCTGCGCGTGGTGAACATGCCGAGCTGCACCTGCTCCTTGCCCAGGCTCTGCACGATGGGGGCGAGCCAGTCCGTGCCTTCGAGCCGGGGCCGATTGGAGGGCGTCTGTCTGAACGTGTCCACGCTCCTGGCGAAATCCTCCGCCTTGTCCTGATCCAGCCCGACGGCCACGGCCGCCAGCACGGGCAGGGGGGCCGTGTTCACGTTGACCAGGCCGCTGGACCAGGTCGTCACCAGATCCTTGAGGCCCAACTCCCCGGGGCGGCCGTAGTAGAGCTCGTCGCTTACGCCCTGCACCAGCCGAAGCTCCGCAACGGTGTCCAGCGCTCCGCCCTTCACCCGGTAGGGCAGCCCGGCGTTGAGGTAGGGCTCGTCCGCCTGGACCAGGTCCGCCGTCTTGGCGGGGGAGGTCATCCAGGATTCCAGGGCCGAGGTAATGGCCTCCGCCCGGGCGGAATCCAGCAGGAAGGGCCGCCCGCGCAGCAGGCGCAGGAAGGCCTCACGGTAGACCTGGTGCCCCTTCATTTCCGGGTGGATGGAGTTGATGGGCAGCTTGCCCGTCTCGTCCACGATGCGGCCCTTGAGCTTGTCCCCGAAGAACCACGCGCCAGGGACGGTGTCCCCTGCCGGGAACACGTCCCAGCTTTCGCCGGGATAGTCGGAACCGGTCAGGGCGGCGTCGCGCATGAGCACCTTGCCCGCGCTCAGCACGGCCGATTCCACCATGAGCCGGGCCTGGATGCGGCTCAGCGCGGCCTGGGCCCCGAACACCTCGGCCTCCGCGCTGGAGATGATGCGCACCGCCAGCGAGGCCAGCAGCCCCGTGAGGATGAGCACGTAGATCAGGGCCGCGCCGCCCTGTCCGGCGGCGGCCTTGCCGCGCGCGGGGTTCATTTCAGCCCCCCCGGCGGGCCCGGGGGCACGGCGCGCACAGGCAGGTTGGCCACCAGCTCAAGGGGCATGATCCTGCCCTCCTTGCCGTGCACCCGCCCGGTCAGCCGCACCTGCACCGGTATCTGCCACTCGCCGGAGAGCATGCGGGAGCGGTTCTCCCAGGAGGTGGCGGCTTCGCCCGTGCTTGAGAAGAACATGACCGCCGGCTC
>JBKICO010000163.1:0-6490 GCA_046567065.1 Acidobacteriota bacterium | reverse complement strand
ACCGTGGAGAGCCTGAACCAGGGGCTGCTCTTCGGATTCGCCTCCCTGGTGGAGGGCATCCTGGACCGCCTGGAGAACCACCTGGGCGAACCCGTCACCGTGATCTCCACGGGCGGATTCGCCCCGCAATTGGCACGCGTCTGCCCCGCAATCGCCAACGTCAGGCCGGAACTTCTTCTCGACGGGCTGCGTCTCGTGTATGAGGAGGTGGCGGCTCCCGCCGCCCGCCGGAGAACCTGAAAAAACATCGGAAAACGATCCCACAAGGAGAATCGAACATGAGCACTATCGCCGCTGTCTGGGCGCGGGAAATTCTGGACTCCCGCGGCAACCCCACCGTGGAGGTCGAAGTCACCCTGGATTCCGGCGCCGTGGGCCGCGCCGCTGTGCCCTCGGGAGCCTCCACCGGCACCCGCGAGGCCGTCGAGCTGCGCGACGGCGAGGACGGCCGTTACGGCGGCAAGGGTGTGACCCGCGCCGTGGAGAACGTGCAGGGCGAGATCGCCGAGGCCGTGGTCGGCATGGAGGCCCTGCGCCAGACCGCGCTGGACAACCTGCTCATCGAGCTCGACGGCACCGAGAACAAGGGCCGTCTGGGCGCCAACGCCATCCTGGGCGTCTCCATGGCCACGGCCCGCGCCGCGGCCAACTTCCTGGGCCTGCCGCTCTACAACTACCTTGGCGGCGTGAACTCCAAGGTGCTGCCCGTGCCCCTGATGAACATCATCAACGGCGGCGCGCACGCCCCCAACAACCTGGACATCCAGGAGTTCATGATCGTTCCCGTGGGCGCGGACACCTTCGCCGACGCCCTGCGCATGGGCGCGGAGACCTTCCACTCCCTGAAGAAGATCCTCGCCAAGGACGGCCACTTGACCGCCGTGGGCGACGAGGGCGGCTTCGCCCCCAACATGAAGTCCCACGAGGAGGCCTTCGAGTACATCCTCAAGGCCATCGAGGCCGCCGGCTACCGCCCCGGCCCGGACATCGCCCTGGCCATCGACGCCGCCGCCTCCGAGTTCCACAAGGACGGCAAGTACGCCTTCTCCGGCGAGAACCGCGTGTTCACCTCCTCCGAGATGATCGACTACTACCTGGGCCTGACCAAGAAGTACCCCATCATCTCCATCGAGGACGGCCTGGCCGAGGGCGACTGGGACGGCTGGCGCGAGCTCACCGACAAGCTGGGCGACACCACCCAGCTGGTGGGCGACGACATCTTCGTCACCAACCCGGACATCCTGGCAGACGGCATCAACGAGGGCATCGCCAACTCCATCCTGATCAAGCTCAACCAGATCGGCACCGTCACCGAGACCCTGGACGCCATCGAGATGGCCAAGCAGGCCGCCTACACCACGGTGATCTCGCACCGCTCCGGCGAAACCGAGGACTCCTTCATCGCCGACCTGGCCGTGGCCGTGAACTCCGGCCAGATCAAGACCGGCTCCCTGTGCCGCTCCGACAGGCTGGCCAAGTACAACCAGCTCCTGCGCATCGAGGAGGAACTGGAGGACGAGGCCCTGTACTACGGCCCGGTCATGGCCGCCCAGTGGTTCCCCGAAGACGAGGAATAAACTCCCGCATACCCCACCGGGGAGGCCTTTGGGCCTCCCCGGCTTTTTCAGCCCCCGCCCCTTCCCTTCACCTCCGCGCCGCCTTCCTGGCGCACCGCCGTCATTGCCATCCGCAACGTGATGACATAGGATTTTCGAATTCATTGTCACGGGACGTTTTCATGGATAACGACCCCTTCCAGGGCAGGCGCATCCTCGTCGCGGACGACGAGTCCGTGAACCTCCGGGTTCTCGGGAGCTTCCTGCGCGAATTCGGCTGCGTCCCCATCCTGGCGGACAGCGGGAGGAAAGCCCTGGAGCTGATGGAATCCGGCGTTGACCTGGTGCTGCTGGACGTGCTCATGCCCGGCATGGACGGCTTCGAGGTGGCGCGCCGCATCAAGGCCGTCAAGGAGTGGGCCAGCGTGCCCCTGGTCATGGTCACCGCCCTCACCAGCCGGGACGACAGGCTCATGGCCCTGGAATCCGGCGCCAACGACTTCATCGCCAAGCCCATCGACAAGACCGAGCTGCGCGTGCGCATGGCCTCCATGCTGCGCATGAAGCGCTCCCAGGACGAGCTCATGCTCTACCAGGCCCGGCTGGAAGAGATGGTCGAAGTGCGCACCCAGGCCCTGAGCCTGGCCGTGGACAACCTGCGGGAGATGCAGCATACCCTCCAGGCCTCCCACCTGGAGACCATCCTGCGCCTGGCCTCCGCCGCCGAATACAAGGACGAGCACACCGCCAGCCACATCAAGCGCATGAGCGGCTATTCCGCCCGCCTGGCCGAGCTGGCGGGCCTCCCCGCCCGCGTGGTGGAGCTCATCCGCCACGCCAGCCCCATGCACGACGTGGGAAAGATGGGCGTGCCCGACTCCATCCTGCTCAAGCCCGGCAAGCTCACCCCCGAGGAATGGACGGTGATGAAGAACCACACCGTGTTCGGGCGCAACATCCTGGAAGGTTCCCACTCGGAGCTGCTCCAGGTGGCCGAGGTCATCGCCTTCTCGCACCACGAGCGCTGGGACGGCTCCGGCTACCCCATGAACCTCGCCGGGGGCGACATCCCCCTGCCGGGGCGCGTCTGCGCCGTTTCCGACGTGTTCGACGCCCTGACCACCGCCCGCCCCTACAAGCAGGCTTACACCAACGGGCAGGCGCTCGACATCATGCGCCGCTCCCAGGTGGAGGGCACCCACTTCGATCCGGGAATCTTTGCACTTTTTCTGGACAATCTGGAGGACTTTCTGGATATTCAACGGAAATTCCAGGACTGAGCCCTGCCTAGAGCCATCCGGCGCGGCGCGGCTTCCTGGCATGCGCCCCGCTCCGCACCCCTTTCCGGGAAACGCACGCTGACCTGGGGCGCGCCCTGTCCCGGGCGTCGTGCCCGGACCGCATCGCAACCCAGCCCGCGGCCCTGGAGCCCGGGCGCAAGCAAGAGGAGGGATTCAGATGGCCAAGGAGAATGTCCGCAAGGTGATGGGTGTCACGGCGGCGGTTTTCGCCCAGATGGGCGTCATATCCCGCGAGGAGGCCCTGGAGCTCAGCGGCATGGAGCCCGCAGCCTTCGACGAGGCCATGAGCAAGGCCACCAAAGCCGCCGACGAGGTCCGCCCGGGGCACCCCGAGAAAGAGGCCAGTTTCTACGACGTCGTCTCCAAGGCGGCGGAAGAATACCTGGACGCCATAAACAAGAAGTAGCCGGCCGCGATAACGGGAAAGCGCCACGGGGCGCTTTCCCTTTCTCAGGGAATCCTCATGTTCACCAAGGTACTGGCCGATCTCAGGACGCGGCACAAGCCGCGCTTCATGGCCCTGGAGATCTGGAAATACATCGGCCCGGGCCTGCTGGTCACCGTCGGTTTCATCGACCCCGGCAACTGGGCCTCCAACGTGGCCGCGGGGGCCGGGTTCGGCTACAAGCTGCTGTGGATGGTCACGCTCTCCACGGTGATGCTCATCGTCCTGCAGCACAACGCCGCGCACCTGGGCATCGCCACGGGGCTGTGCCTCTCGGAGGGCGCCTCACGCCACCTGCCGCCCTGGGCCTCGCGCCCGCTGCTGGGTTCGGCGGTGCTGGCCTCGGTCTCCACGGCGCTGGCCGAACTGCTGGGCGGGGCCATCGCCCTGCGCATGATCTTCGGCATCCCGCTGTGGCTGGGCGGGCTCATGGTGCTGGCCCTGGTGAGTTGGATGCTCTTCGCCAACTCCTACAAGCGCCTCGAGCGGGCCATCATCGGCTTCGTCTCGCTCATCGGGCTGAGCTTCGTGTTCGAGCTGGCCATGGTGGAGGTGGACTGGCTGCGCGCCGCCGCCGGCTGGGTGGTGCCCAGCTTCCCGGAAGGCTCCATCCCGGTCATCATGAGCGTGCTGGGCGCGGTGGTCATGCCCCACAACCTCTTCCTGCACTCCGAGGTGATCCAGAGCCGCCAGTGGAACCTGGACAACGACGAGGTGATCCGCCACCAACTCAAGTACGAGTTCATGGACACGCTCGTCTCCATGATCGTGGGCTGGGCCATCAACTCGGCCATGATCCTGCTGGCGGCCTCGGCCTTCCACACCGCCGGGGTGCAGGTCACGGAGCTTGAGCAGGCCCAGAGCCTGCTGGTGCCCCTGGTGGGCGGGGCCTCGGCCCTGGTGTTCGCGGCGGCCCTGCTGCTGGCGGGCGTGGCCTCCTCGGTGACGGCGGGCATGGCCGGGGGCGCGATCTTCGCGGGCATCTTCAACGAGCCATACAACATCCGCGACGTGCACACCCGCGTGGGCGTGGCCGTCACCCTGTTCGCGGCCTACCTGCTCATCCTGGTGATCCCCAACCCGTTCCAGGGGCTCATCGTCTCCCAGATCGTGCTCTCGGTGCAATTGCCCTTCACGGTGCTGCTGCAGCTCTACCTGACCAGTTCGAAGAAGGTCATGGGCAAATGGGCCAACAAGCCCTCCACCACGGCGCTGCTGGCCGCCATCGCCGCGGCGGTCATCGGGCTGAACATCATGCTGCTGGTGGATATTTTCGGGGGTTGAACGCCGTCAGCGGGCGGCTTCACTCCGGCCCGCCCAGGCTGCCGCAAGTCCGGCGCACAGCCGCGCCGCTCGCCTCCGCCCGGCGCGCCAGGCCGGGAGGGCAGCCCTCAAGAAACCCCACGAAGCTTTCCACGCCGTGCTTGCTTTTTCCCCTCCAGGCATTATCTGCCTCTCTTCCAGTTTCACTTCCCGGAGCCTCCATGAGCGATAACCGAGTGATCCACATCGAGGGCGCGCGCCAGCACAACCTCAAGAACGTCTCCCTGGACATCCCCCGCGACAAGATGGTCGTGGTCTGCGGGCCTTCGGGCTCGGGCAAGTCCACCCTGGCCTTCGATATCGTCTACGCCGAGGGCCAGCGCCGCTACGTGGAGTCGCTCTCGGCCTACGCCCGGCAGTTCCTGCCCCAGATGGACAAGCCCCAGGTGGACAAGATCGAGGGCCTCTCCCCGGCCATCTCCCTGGAGCAGCAGTCCGCCACGCGCAACCCGCGCTCCACCGTGGGCACCGTCACCGAGATATACGACTTCCTGCGCGTGTTCTTCGCCCGCCTGGGCAAGCCGCACTGCCCCTCCTGCGGGCTGCCCATCGCGGCCCAGACCACCGACCAGATCGTGGACGACATCCTGGCCCTGCCCGAGGGCGCAAAGTTCATGGTGCTGGCCCCCCTGGCCGAGCACCAGAAGGGCTCCCAGGCCGAGCGGCTGAAAAAGCTCAAGGCCCAGGGCTTCGCGCGCGTGCGCGTCAACGGGGAGGTGCTGGGCCTGGACCCCCTGCCCGAGCTGGACAAGAACAAGCGCCACACCGTGGAACTGGTGGTGGACCGCCTGGTGGCCAAGCCCGACATCCGCAAGCGCCTGGCCGACTCGGTGGAGCTGGCCCTCTCCCAGGGCTCCGAGCGGCTCATCGTGCACGAGATGGAGCCCGGCAAGGACCGCTTCTTCTCCACCACCTCGGTCTGCCCCACCTGCAAGATCAGCGTGCCCCCCCCGACGCCGCAGCTTTTCTCCTTCAACAGCCCGCAGGGGGCCTGCCCGGTGTGCGCGGGCATCGGCAGCGTGGAATATTTCGAGCCGGACCTGCTGGCCCCCAACAAGGGCCTGTCGCTCGCGCAGGGGGCCATCCTGCCCTGGAAGCACGAGCGCCTCTTCGCCCGCCAGCGTGACATACTCAGCGGGCTGGGCCAGCGCCACGGCTTCACGCTCGCGACCCCGCTCAAGGATTTCTCCCCGCAAGCCTGGGAGGCCCTGTTCCAGGGCGACGAGGCCATCGGCTGGAAGGGCGTGGTGAACATGATGGAGCTGGGCCAGGCCATGGGCTCCATCTGGCGCGACGAGCTCTCCCGCTTCCGCCAGAGCCGCCCCTGCCCGGCCTGCAACGGCGCGCGCCTCAAGCCCGAGGCCCTGGCCGTGCGCGTGGACGGCGAGAACATCTTCGGCTTCTGCTCCATGCCCATCGAGCGCGCCCTGGCCTGGCTCACGGCCCGCAGCTTCGCCGGAGCCCAGGCCGTGATCGCCGAGCCCCTGCTCAAGGAGCTGGGGCACAGGCTGCGCTTCCTCTCCGGCGTGGGGCTGGATTATTTGAGCCTGGGGCGCAACATGTCCACGCTCTCCGGCGGCGAGGCCCAGCGCATCCGCCTGGCCGGGCAGCTCGGCTCGGGCCTGGTGGGCGTGACCTACGTGCTGGACGAGCCCAGCATCGGCCTGCACCCCCGCGACAACGAGCGCCTGCTGGGCACCCTGCGCATGCTCAAGGAGCGCGGCAACACCGTGCTGGTGGTGGAGCACGACGAGGCCACCATCCAGAGCGCGGACCACGTCATCGAGCTGGGGCCGGGCTCCGGCATGCTCGGCGGCGAGATCGTGTTCCAGGGCGACGTCAGGAGCCTGCTGGAGTCCGAGTCG
>JBKICO010000162.1:0-4609 GCA_046567065.1 Acidobacteriota bacterium | reverse complement strand
TCGGAGGCCGGCATCAAGCAGTTGAGCAAACTCTCCGAGCTGGCCAACGACGAGCTCGGCACCGCCCGCCTGGAGCTGGCCATCGGCCTGGCCGTGGCCCTGGGCCTGGGCGCGGTGATCTCCCTGTTCATCACCAGGGCCATCACCGGCCCGGTGCGCAAGGGCGTGGACTTCGCCCGCAAGGTGGCCGCAGGCGACTACGGCAGCACCCTGGAGCTGGATCAGAAGGACGAGATAGGCGAGCTGGCCGCCAACCTGAACACCATGGTGGGCAGCCTCAAGGAGAAGATCGAGGAGGCCGACCGGCAGTCCCGCCTTGCGGCCGAGCAGGCCGAGGCCTCGCTGGCCGCCAGGGCCGAGTCCGACGCGGCGAGGGAGCAGGCCGACCAGACGCTTTCCAGCATGCTGCGCGTAGCCGGGGAGCTGCAGCACGTGACCGAGATTCTGGCCTCCGCCTCGGACCAGCTCTCCGCCCAGGTGGACCACTCCAGCGCCGGAGCCCAGACCCAGGCCCAGCGCGTGGCCGAGACCGCCACGGCCATGGAGCAGATGAACGCCACCGTGCTGGAGGTGGCCCGCAACGCCTCCCAGGCGGCGCAGACCGCCGAGGGGGCCAAGCACAAGGCCGAGGGCGGCTCCGAGGTGGTGGCGAAAGTCGTGGAGAGCATCCGCGAGGTGCAGCGCCAGGCCATGAACCTCAAGACGGACATGTCCTCCCTGGGGCACCAGGCCGAGGGCATCGGCCAGATCATGGACGTGATCTCCGACATCGCGGACCAGACCAACCTGCTGGCGCTCAACGCCGCCATCGAGGCCGCCCGCGCCGGAGAAGCGGGCAGAGGCTTCGCGGTTGTGGCCGACGAGGTGCGCAAGCTGGCCGAGAAGACCATGACCGCCACCAAGGAAGTGGGTGACTCCATCTCCGGCATCCAGCAGGGCACGCGCACCAACATCGTCACCGTGGAGAAGGCCGTGGGCGCCATCGAGGACGCCACCCGCATGGCCCAGACCTCGGGCGAATCCCTGCTGGAGATCGTCACCCTGGTGGACGCCGCCGCCGACCAGGTGCGCTCCATCGCGGCGGCCTCGGAGGAGCAGTCCGCGGCCAGCGAGCAGATCAACCGCTCCATCGAGGAGGTCAACGCCATCTCCGGTGAGACCTCCCAGGCCATGATCCAGGCCTCCGAGGCCGTGGGGCAGCTCTCGCGCCAGGCCGTGGTGCTCAAGCAGCTCATCGAGGACATGCAGAACGGCTCCGGGGCCAATGCCCTGCCCGCCTAGCCCTCCCCGCCTCCCACATAAACAAAACGCCGGGTGATCCGTCAGGATCACCCGGCGTTTCTCTGTTCGATCACAACGTTGCCGCCGTGAACGCGAAGCGAAATGGGATTCCAAAGGGAGTTCCTCCTTTTGGCCGCCGGAGGCATCCCCCGTTTGTTTCGGCCCGAGGCGTGGCAAGCACCCAAGACCCCCGGGTATGCCGAACCAGCGTTAACGCGCGCTTTGTTGCGCAGTCGCAGCCGCGCATAAAAAAGCCCCTGCGCGGTTTACGCGCAGGGGCTCGCTTTCATGTTGCCGCCCGCTTCGCCTAGCAGGTGCAGGCCGGGGCCTCCCCTTCCGCGTGCTTGAAGGGCGATATCTCGCGCAGGCGGGTGATGATGGGGGGCAGCTCCTTGACCACCAGATCCACGTCGGCCTCGGTGTTGAAGCGCGAGAGGCTGAAGCGGATGGAGCCGTGGGCGTAGGTGAAGGGCACGCCCATGGCCCGCAGCACGTGCGAGGGTTCCAGCGACCCGGAGGTGCAGGCCGAACCCGAGCTGGCGCACACGCCGAAGGCGTCGAGCATCAGCAGGATGGACTCGCCCTCCACGTACTGGAAGGCCAGGCTGGTGGTGTTGGGCAGGCGGGCATCCACCGTGCCGTTGATGCGCGTATCCGGGATGGCGGCGATCAGGGCTTTTTCCAGCTTGTCGCGCAGGGCCTTCACCGCGCTGTTCTCGTGCGCGATGTTCTTCATGGCGATTTCGCAGGCCTTGCCCAGGCCGATGATGCCGGTGGTGTTCTCGGTGCCCGCGCGGCGGCCGCGCTCCTGGTGGCCGCCCAGCATGAAGGGCCTGAACTGCACGCCCTTGCGCACGAACAGCGCGCCCACGCCCTTGGGGGCGTGCACCTTGTGGCCGGACACGGCCAGGAAGTCCACGGGCAGGGTCTTGAGGTCGAAGGGCACCTTGCCCAGCACCTGCACGGCGTCGGTGTGCACCAGCACGCCGCGCTCCTTGGCGATCTCCGCGATCTCCTGGATGGGGAAGATCACGCCGGTCTCGTTGTTGGCGTACATCACGGAGACGAGCGCGGTGTCCGGGCGGATGGAGTCGCGCAGCTCGTCCAGGTCGAGCCTGCCCTGCTCGTCAACGCCCAGGTAGGTGGCCTCGTAGCCCCGGCGCTCCAGGTGCTTGGCCACGTTGAGCACGGCCGGGTGCTCAACGCGGGTGGTGATGATGTGGCGCTTCTCCGGCTGGGAGGCCAGGGCCGAGCGGATGGCGGTGTTGTCGCCCTCGGTGCCGCAGGCGTTGAACATCACCTCGTCCGGGTGGCAGTTGAAGGCCTCGGCCACGCGCTCGCGCGCCTGGCTGATCTTGCGGCCCACCTGCCCGCCGAAGGTGTGCATGCTGGAGGGGTTGCCGTACAGGTCGGAGAAATACGGCAGCATCTCCTCCAGCACGGCGGGGTCCACGCGGGTGGTGGCGTTGTTGTCCATGTACACGGCAGGCATCAGCGCACCTCCTCCACCACGATGTCGGGTTCAACGGTCTCGCGCAGGCGCTTCTCCACGAACTGCTTGAGCGTGAGCTGGCTGGACTTGCAGGAGGAGCAGGCCCCGCGCAACTGCACCAGCACGCGCTTGCCGTCCACGTCCACCAGCTCGATGTTGCCGCCGTCCTGCTGGAGGCTGGGGCTGATCTCCTCCTCGATGACTTTGTTGACCAGCTTCATGCGCTGCAGGTTGGTCAGCCCGGCGGGCTTGACCTCCAGGGGCTTGAGCACCTTCTTCTGGCCCTTGGCCTCGGCCAGCAGGTCGGCCAGCTTGTCCAGGCACTTGCCGCAGCCGCCGCCCGCTTTGGTGAAGTCGGTGATCTCTTCCACGGTGTTGAGGTTGTTCTCGGCGATGGCCCGGCGGATCTGCTCGTCCGTGACGCCGAAGCACTCGCAGACGATCTCGCCCTCGGCGTGGGGCACGGCCTCTTCGCCGCGCAGGTTCTTCACCGCCGCCTCAAGGGCTTCGCGGCCCATGACGGAGCAGTGCATCTTCTCCTTGGGAAGGCCGCCCAGGAACTCGGCGATGTCCTTGTTGGAGACGTCCAGGGCCTCGTCGACGGTCTTGCCCTTGATCATCTCGGTGAGCGCGGAGGAGGAGGCGATGGCGCTGGCGCAGCCGAAGGTCTGGAACTTGGCGTCCACGATGCGGTCGTTCTCGTCCACCTTGAGGAAGAGCTTGAGTGCGTCGCCGCAGGCGATGGAACCCACCTCCCCCACGCAGGAGGCGTCCTTGATCTCGCCCACGTTGCGGGGGTTTATGAAGTGCTCACGCACTTTGTCAGTATATTCCCACATAAGAATTCTCCTGGTTGGGAAACGGATATCTCGTAGCTATGGAGGATAAGACATCCGACCCATTTACGGAAGCGTTTCAGGCGGGATTTGTGCGCCAAACCCGCAAATCAGCCTCAGATCGAGGCCTGCACCACGATGCCGATGCCGCCGCGCGGGCGGAAGTTGCCCGTTACGGTCATTTTGCGGGGTTTGCAGGCCCCGGCCAGGTCGTCCAGGATGCGGTTGGTGAGCGTCTCCATGAAACTGGGCTCGCTGCGGTAGCTGAACAGGTACAGCTTGAGCGACTTGGACTCGATGCACAGCTCGCCCGGCACGTAGCTCACGGTGATGGTGCCGAAGTCGGGCTGGCCGGTCATGGGGCAGAGGCTGGTGAACTCCTCGGACTCGAAGGTCACGGTGTACTCGCGCTCCGGGAAGCGGTTGGGGAAGGTCTCGATGAGCTCCGGGGAAACGCGTTCGGGGTAGGTGGTGCCGGCCTGGCCCAGGTGGGTCAGTTTGGAAACGTCGTCTTTCAGGGTCATACTGCTCCCGGCGGCTTTTGACGCCGCGTGGTTCTTGGATTAAGGTTTCGGCTATCGCGAAGAGGTGCGCGCCGATGACGCTGTTGGTAACGGAAATCTTCCACTCCATCCAGGGGGAGTCCACCCATGCGGGCAGGCCCTGCACCTTCGTGCGCCTGTCGGGCTGCAACCTGCGCTGCGCCTGGTGCGACACGCCCTACTCCTGGGAGGGCGGGCGGCCTATGAGCGTGAAGGCCGTGTTGCAGGCCGTGGCGGAGTACGGCTGCAACCTGGTGGAGATCACCGGGGGCGAGCCCCTGCTCCAGCCCGAGGCCGTGCCGCTGGCCCACGCCCTGGCCCTGGAGGGCTACGAGCTGCTGGTGGAGACCAACGGAACCCTGCCGCCGGACATGCTGCCCCTGGTGGCCACCGCCATCGTGGACGTGAAGTGCCCCTCAAGCGGCATGCACGAGCGCATGCACCCGGCGCTGCTGGAG
>JBKICO010000161.1:0-3550 GCA_046567065.1 Acidobacteriota bacterium | reverse complement strand
CCGGCGCGGCACCCGGGGAGGGCAGGCTGACATGGCGGCCTTCGTGCTGATCCACGGGGCGTTCATGGGCGGCTGGGTCTGGCAGCGCATGGCCACCACCCTGGGCGGGCTCGGGCACGACTGCCTGCGGCCCACCCTGACGGGCTGCGGCGAGCGCTCGCACTTGCTGCGCCCCGAGATTTCGCTGGCCTGGCATGTGGAGGACGTGGCCCAGGCCCTCTTCCACGAGGACCTGGAGCGCGTGGTGCTCGTGGGGCACGGCTACGGCAGCATGATCGCCGCCGCGGTGGCCCACCGCCACAGCGGCAAGGTGGCCGGGGTGGTGCACCTGGACGGGGTGCTGCCAGAGCGCGGCAAGAGCTTCGCGCAGTTGTGCGGGCGCGCCGCGCTCCGGGGCGGCGCCGTGGGGCCGGGCAGGGGAGACGGCGGGGACTGGCTCATCCCGCCGCCCACGGCGGAGAGCCTCGGGGTCTCCTGCCGGGAGCTGGGGCGCTGGCTCTCGGTGAGGCTGCAGCCCTTCCCGCGCGCCTGCCTGGAGGACGCCTACGCCTACGGCGACCGGGACCGGCAACTGCCCGGCGTGTTCCTGCGCACCACCGCCCAGGATGACCGCCCCGCCAAGTCGCAGGCGGCCCGGGCGGCGCTCAGCAGCATGCCCGTGGTCGAGCTGCCCCTGGGGCCGCTGCCCATGATCACGAGCCCCGGCAGGCTGGCCCAGGCGCTCTCCTCCCTGGCGCAGGAGATGGGGCCTTCCGAGCCGCCCGCCCCGCGCAGGCTGGCGCGGCCCGTACGCTGCAAGGCCCGTGGGCAGGGGCCGGAAGCCGACAGCTCCTGATCCCTGGAAACCGGAGCGGGGAAGGGGGGCCGGATGGCGGCCAGGCCATGAAATTTCCGCGCACCGCAACCATACAAGGAGTGAAGTGATGAAACGCATCCTGACAACCATCGCCCTGGCCGCCCTGCTGGCCATGCCCGTTCTGGCCCGGGCCGGGAGCATCACCGTCTCCGGGGCCGCCAGCCTCACCGCCGCCTTCACCGAGATGAAGGAAGCCTTCGAGAAGGCCCGCCCCGGCGTCACCGTGAACACCAACTTCGCCGCCTCCGGTCCGCTGCTCTCCCAGATCGAGGCCGGCGCGCCCGTGGATATTTTTGCTTCCGCCGACCAGGAGACCATGGACCGCGCCCAGGCCAAGAACCTCATCGACCCTGCATCGCGCAGGAACTTCGCCGCCAACGCCCTGGTGCTGTGCAAGCCCAAGGGCGGCAAGGCGGCAGTGACCTCCATGGAGTCGCTCACCGGCAAGGACGTGGAGCGCATCGGCCTGGGCAACCCCGAAACGGTGCCCGTGGGCCGCTACGCCCGCGAGGCCCTGACCACCGCCGGAGTCTGGGAAGCGGTCAGCCCTAAACTGGTCTTCGGCGACTCCGTGAAGCAGGTTCAGGATTACATCAGCCGGGGCGAGGTGGACGCCGGGTTCATCTTCGCCACCGACGCCCAGAGCGGCGCGGCCAAGATCGACGTGGTGGCGGAAATCCCCACGAAAGCGAAGGTGAGCTATCCCATGGCCATCGTGACCCGCTCAAAGGACAACGCGGACGCCAAGGCTTTCGCCGACTTCGTCATGAGCGCGGAGGGGCAGGCGATACTGGCCAAGTACGGGTTCAAGAAGCCCGAGTAGATCGCCGGAAAGCCCAACCGGCCGTAGATGAAAAAGGCCGGGCCTTCGCCTCATGGAGCGCGAAGGTCCGGCCTTGTTTCATTCACGGAAGCCCGGCTTGTGATGCCGACGATCCAGGATCAGGTGTGGTCCACCGTGGGGGCGCCGGGGGCGTTGTTCATCACCCAGGTGATGGCGCTGTCCCGAGCTTGCGATGTTGTGTAGCCTTCACTTACGCCGATGACCTTGTTGTTTCCGGCTTCCAAGTGGAAACGGTATTGCCCTTTAGTGTCGGTCCACTTCGTATAATTCGATGCATGGGGCGCGTTCGCTTTGACCGACGCTATGCCGTTTTGGGCGCCTTGTTTCGAAACGTACGTCTCGCTGGCGTTGAGAACTGGCTCATGGTTGCCGCCATTGAGCGTGAAGAAATATTGACCATTGCTTGCCTTGTACAGCTTGAAATACGCACTCATTTTAACCTCTTGATTTTGGTTTGTGTTGAGTCCTTCAATGCCAATGGCTTTTTACTGCTTAACAGTCAATATTATAATGAAATATGTAGTAATGTTATATTGACAAATAAAATGTAGCAGTTTGGTAGTGTATTGGCGCTGCGGAGCGGGAAGTGGCCAGAAAAAGGGCCGGTTTGTTGTCGGACGCCTAGCTTTGAAACTGCGAATGGCTATTTCTGCGGGGCAGGCGCACGGCGACGTGCTGAGCATGAGCATGGGGAAAAGCACTGCAGGCGCGGAGGGAGGCGGTCCGGCACTTGCGCACCGGGATCGCTCCCGCCGGATATCGCCAGCAGGGGAGAAACCTGTTATCGCTGGAAGGAAGGCGACGCCGCAAGTCACCGTTGTAAATCAACGCCGGATGCAGCGTGCGGAGTGCGCCTCGCGGGCCTGGCCGCCCCTCAGGGCAGCACCAACTCCACCTGGGGCAACAGCTCCTTGATGGTGGCTATGGCCTGGCCCAAACTGTAGGGGGTGGGGTGGGGCGTGCTCACCGCCAGGGTGGAGCCTGTCTCCCCCAGCACGCGGAAGCGGAACCCGCCGGAGCCGTCGCGCTCCATCCGGTAGCGGCCGTCCTGGGCCACGGCGCGGCGCAGGGCCTCGGCGTCGCTCAGTGCTTCGCTGTGTTCGGGGCGCACCGGCCCGAAAAGCAGTTGCCGCCCCGCATGGGTGAGTATCAGGCGATAGCCCTGATCCTCCACGGCTGCAATGGTCAAGGCAACTGACATGGCGGCTCCCTGGTGGCGTGCGTCGGGAAAACGGGGTGCGGTCCGTTCTTCCGGTATCGTCAACACAAATTATTATAACAGATTGATATTGTAAAGCGCACACTGACCCTGCCGGGGCTGTTGGCATCCCCAGTGAAATGGGCTAGGGAACAACCGCCCGGGACGCATCTCAAAATTTTATCCAGTATTTACAGGTGATTGAATTATGTCCGACTTTGTCCATCTGCATTGCCACACGGAATACTCCCTGCTCGACGGGGCCATCCGCATCGGCGATCTGGTCAAGCGCGCGGGCGAATTCGGCTGCCCGGCTGCCGCCATCACCGACCACGGCAACATGCACGGCGCCCTGGTGTTCTACGAGTACTGCAAGAAGGCCGGGATCAAGCCCATCGTGGGCTGCGAGGTCTACGTGGCCAAGGGCGACCGCACCAGCAAGGACGCCAAGTCCGCGCGCGACGCGGGCTACCACCTGGTGCTGCTGGCCCAGAACCTCACGGGCTTCAAGAACCTGCTGGCTCTCTCCTCCAAGGCCTACATGGAGGGCTTTCACTACAAGCCGCGCGTGGACAAGGCCCTGCTGGCCCAGCACAACGAAGGCGTGATCGCGCTCTCGGCCTGCATCAAGGGCGAGATCCACCAGGCCCTG
>JBKICO010000160.1:0-3545 GCA_046567065.1 Acidobacteriota bacterium | reverse complement strand
CCCCAGCCTGATCTGGGTCGTGGACGCCCACCCCTACAAGAACCAGATCGACCATGTGGATTTCTACGGCGTCGACCCCACCAAGCAGATCCACGTCAACGTGGAAGTGGAGCTCAAGGGCAAGCCCAAGGGCGTGGTCGTGGGCGGCAAGCTGGAGCTGTACCGCGAAGACCTGGAAGTGGTCTGCCTGCCCGCCAACATCCCCGACAAGATCGTCATCGACGTGGCCGGGCTGGAGATCAACCAGGCCATCCAGATCAAGGACGTGGCCCTGCCCGAAGGCGTCAAGGCCGTGTTCGACAGCAACTTCGCCGTGGTGGCCGTCATCTCCCCCACCGCCGAAGCCGAGGCCGAAGGCGGGAAATAACCCTCCCCCAGTTCCGTCTCCTTGGCCGGGGCCCCGACGGTGGCCCCGGCCAAGATTTTTTTTGAGGACCCATGGCAGCGCACACCCTCATCGCCGGGCTCGGCAACCCCGGCCCCAGATACCGCGGCACGCGCCACAATTTCGGGTTCATGGCCGTGGACGCCCTGCTTGAGTCCGGCGCCTCCCGCGAGCTTTCCATGGGCAAGGACGGCGTGCTCCACGCCCTGCGCCTGCCAGGCGTCGAGGGCGAGGTGCTCGTGCTCAAGCCCATGACCTTCATGAACCTCTCCGGCAGGGCCGTGGCCCACACGCTGCGCTACTACAAGCTCACCGTGGATGACCTGGTGGTGGTTCACGACGAACTCGACCTGCCGCTCGGGCGCATGCGCATGAAGAAGGGCGGGGGCCTGGCCGGGCACAACGGGCTCAAGTCCATCGCGGCCGAAACCGGCTCGCAGGATTTCGTCCGGCTGCGTCTGGGCATCGGCCGCCCCGAGGGCAAGATGGACGTTGCAGCCTACGTCCTGCAGGATTTCTCCTCCCAGGAGGAGGCCGCCGTGCGCGCCGTGCTGCCCGCCGCCGCAGCCGCGCTGCGCCTCTATTTGGGCAAGGGCCTGGAGATCGCCATGCGCGAGGCCGGAGCGTTCCAGCCCGCGCCCTGACGAGAATGCCTCTGCGAACCGCTGGATACTGGACTCTTTGGGGCGGTTGCTGTATTAGGAATGTGTGCTGACTCGCGCTTTGAACTGGCCGCCTTCCATGTGATCGCCAACAAGGGCGGCGTCTGGCCAATCCGCCTCGGGCATCCCTCAGCAATACCCTGGCTCAAGTGACAGCAAGGAGTTTCGCCCACGTGTTTTCTCTGGACGAGTTGGTGGTTTACCCTGCCCAGGGCGTGGGCAAAGTCGAACGGATCGAGTCCCAGACCGTGGGGGGCCAATCCGTCGACTTCTACATCGTCCGCATCCTGACCAACAACGTCACGCTGATGGTCCCGGTGAAGAACGCTGTTAACGTAGGCCTGCGCCACGTGTGCCCCCCCGAGGAGGCCCGGGCCATCATGGAGTCCCTCAAGGACCGCTCCACCTTCACCGGCTACACCGGCCAGAACTGGAACCGGCGCTACCGCGAGTATTCCGAAAAGCTCAAGAGCGGCAACCTGGCCGACGTGGCCTACGTGCTCAAGGAGCTGCTGCTCATCGGCGGCGGCAAGGAGCTCTCCTTCGGTGAGCGCAGGCTGCTGGAACAGGCCACGGGCCTGCTGACCCTCGAGGTGGCATACTCCCTGGACATCCCGCAGGATTCCGTGAAGGACGACATCAACGCCCTCTTCGAGGACGTCTTGAAGCCCAAGACCCCCGAATAACGCGGCAATTGAGCATTTTTTCACACGGAGACCGGCCCGCCCTTGACACCATTTCAAAATGATATATGGACCGTCTTGGGCAAGCCATAAACTCACTCACACCGCGTTCATAAAGCATCCAGCACCCTTAGAGACGTACTGCGATATGCGGCACTCTGCATGGCGGGCTGCGGCGCACGAAGCGTCCCCTCATCGGGCGCGAAATGTGCGGAGCTTGCACATAGGTGAACAGGCAGGATTTGATTTCCACCCCAGTAAAATGAATGGTGGAAGACCCTCACAACAATCGGCGGCATCCGTCCATCAACGCAATCTATGCCTTTGATCGTATCCACGTCGTATCGCGTCGACATTACTGACGCAAACACCCACTCCGCCGGGCTCGTGCCCCTGGCGGCGAACCTCAGCTCTCCAATCACATCCGCACGGAGTTCTCGATGAATCTCTCCGATCTCAAGCTCAAAAGCATGCCCGAACTCATGGAATTGGCCATCCAATTCAATGTTGAAAACCCCAGCGGCATGCGCAAGCAGGAGCTCATTTTCGGCATCCTGCAGAACTGCGCCTCGCAGAACGGCTCCATCTTCGGCGAGGGCGTGCTGGAAATCCTGCCCGACGGCTTCGGTTTCCTGCGTTCCCCCATGTACAGCTACATGCCGGGCCCGGACGACATCTACGTCTCCCCCTCGCAGATCCGCCGCTTCGGCCTGCGCAAGGGCGACGTGGTCTCGGGCCAGATCCGCCCCCCCAAGGAGGGCGAGCGCTACTTCGCCCTGCTGCGCGTCTCCGAGATCGGCTTCCAGCCCCCCGAGGCCTCCAAGAATCTGGTCCTCTTCGACAACCTCACCCCGCTCTACCCCAACCGCCGCCTGGTGATGGAGAACGGGGACAAGAACTACTCCTCCCGCGTGATCGACCTGCTGGCCCCCATCGGCCACGGGCAGCGCGGCCTGATCGTCGCCCCGCCCCGCACCGGCAAGACCATGCTGCTGCAGACCATCGCCAACTCCATCAACGCCAACAACCCCGACGTCTACCTCATCGTGCTGCTCATCGACGAGCGCCCCGAGGAAGTGACCGACATGGAGCGCACCGTGCGCGCCGAGGTTGTCAGCTCCACCTTCGACGAGCCGCCCCAGCGCCACGTGCAGGTGGCCGAGATGGTCATGGAGAAGGCCAAGCGCCTGGTCGAGCGCAAGCGCGACGTGGTGGTCCTCCTGGACTCCATCACCCGCCTGGGGCGCGCCTACAACGCCGTGACCCCCTCCTCGGGCCGCGTGCTCTCCGGCGGCCTGGACGCCAACGCCCTGCAGCGCCCCAAGCGTTTCTTCGGCGCGGCGCGCAACATCGAGGAAGGCGGCTCCCTGACCATCATCGCCACCGCGCTCATCGACACCGGCTCGCGCATGGACGAGGTCATCTTCGAAGAGTTCAAGGGCACCGGCAACATGGAGCTCTACCTGGACCGCCACCTCTCCGAGAAGCGCGTCTACCCCGCCATCGACCTGAACCGCTCCGGCACCCGCAAGGAAGAGCTGCTGCTCCCCGAGGACCAGCTCAACCGCGTGTGGATTCTGCGCAAGTTCCTGGCCCCCATGAGCCCCATCGACTCCATGGAGTTCCTGCTGGACAAGATGCGCGGCACCAAGAGCAACAAGGAATTCCTGGACATGATGAACCGCTAGGTTCGCATCCCCCCACGGCCATTCAATCCCCCCGGAGCCCGCTCCGGGGGGATTTTTCATTGCCGGCTCCCTGGCGCCGTAACGCGTGCGGATTTGTGTTGATACGGCGGGGGTGCAGATGATCGTC
>JBKICO010000159.1:0-2795 GCA_046567065.1 Acidobacteriota bacterium | reverse complement strand
GTCATGGGCGCCGGCCCCTGGGAGCTGGCCACCCCCGCTGACTACCTGCCCACGCTGGAGGCCAAGGCCGCCGTGGTGGCCGACCCGGCCAGGCGCCGCGAGCTGATCCTCCAGCAGTGCGAGGAGGCCGCCGCTGCCGTGGGCGGCAAGCCCATCATCGGCGAGAGGCTCCTGGAGGAGGTCTGCGGGCTGGTGGAGTACCCATTGGTCATCCTGGGCAACTTCGACAAGCGCTACCTGGAGCTGCCCCGGCAGGTGCTCCTGACCAGCATGGAGAGCCACCAGAAGAGCTTCGGCGTGGAGAACGCCCAGGGCGAACTGCTGCCCCACTTCCTGACCACGGCCGGGCTCAAGCCCACGGACGTGGCCCTGGTGCGCAAAGGCTGGGAGCGCGTGCTCAAGGCCCGCCTGGAAGACGCCCGCTTCTTCTGGGAGACCGACCTGTCCTCCAGCTTCGAGACCTGGCTGGCCAAGCTCGAATCCGTGACCTTCCTGGCTCCGCTGGGCTCCATGGGCGAGAAGTCCCGCCGCATCGAAAGCCTGTGCGCGGCCCTGGCACGCAAGGTGGACCACGCGCTCTCCGCGCCGCTGATCCAGGCCGGGCGCATCTGCAAGGCCGACCTGGTCTCCGAGATGGTGGGCGAATTCGCCGACCTGCAGGGCATCATGGGCGGCGTGTACGCCCGCCGCAAGGGCGAGGACGAGGCCGTGGCCCAGGCCGTGGCCGAGCAGTACCTGCCCCTGGGGCCGGAGAGCCCCGTGCCCGCAAGCAAGGCCGGAGCGCTGCTGGCCGTGGCCGACAAGATCGACACCCTGGCCGGCTGCTTCGGGCTGGACATGATCCCCACCGGCGCGGCCGACCCCTACGCCCTGCGCAGGCAGGCCTTGGGCATCTGCCGCATCCTGGTGGAGCGCGGCCTGCGCGTGAGCCTGGCCTGGCTGGTGGAGCGCGCCTTCGAAGGCTACGACGGCGTGCGCTGGAAGCTGGACCCCGCCGAGGCCAAGGCCAGGCTGCTGGAGTTCTTCGGCACCCGCATCAAGGCCCAGTACCTGGGCAAGGGCCTGCGCCCGCAGGTGGTGGACGCCGCCATCGGCGCGGGCTTCGACGACGTGTGGGCCCTGGACGCCCGCATGGCCGCCCTGGCGCGCTTCAGCGAGGGCGACGGGTTCGATCAGGCCGTGCTGGCCTTCAAGCGCGCGGCCAACATCATCCGCAAGCAGGCCGCCACCGAGGCCCTTGACGGCCTGGTGGACAAGGCCAAGCTGGTGGAGCCCGCCGAGTCGGCCCTGGCCGCCCTGCTGGAGGAGACTGCCGGACGCTTCGAGGAGCTCTGGAAGAACGATGACTTCGACGCCCTGTTCGGGCTCCTGGCGGAGCTGCGTCCCGGAGTGGACGCCTTCTTCGACGGGGTGATGGTTATGTGCGAGGACGAAGGGCTGCGCAAAAGCCGCCTGAATATTCTGAAATCGCTGGTGGACCGGCTGGGCAGGCTCGCGGACTTTGCCGCGTTGCAGGTTTAGACGAAATCACTTGACAGCTTAACAGATCGCATCTATCAAGTCCGTCTTTGAACTTGATGCGAGGAGGGAGATCCCTTGGCCAATCATAAGTCCGCCTTGAAGAGGCACCGTCAGAGCCTTATCGCCCGCGCGCGCAACCGCGCCATGAAAACCCGCGTGCGCAACGCCGTCAAGGCCGTGCGCGCCGCAATCGAAACCAAGGATGCCGCCGCCGCCCAGGAGGCCCTCAAGGCCGCCACGATGATCCTCGACAAGGCCGCCTCCAAGAAGATTCTGCACTGGAAGACCGCCGCGCGCAACGTCTCCAGGCTGAATCTCGCCGTGAACAAGATCACGGCCTAGTCCGCAACCATACCGACAACAAGCCCGCCGGCTCATCGCCGCGCGGGCTTTTCGTCGTTCATGCAGAGGCGAAGGCGGAGCGAAGAGGGGGGATGCCTCCGGCGGCCAGGGGCGCTGCCCCTGGACCACGCCAAAGGGAGTTCCTCCCTCTGTGATCCCTTCCAGCTTCGCGTTGCCGACTGACCGTTATGATTAGGAGCGCTCGGCTAAGCCTGCGCGGGGACATGCAGTGATGGCGGCCAATCCAGAGCGATTAGGCAGCGCCGGGATGCAGCCCCAGACGCCGGGGTGCGGCCCCGAAGGGAGGCAGCCGCACTAACTCAGGCAGGCCAGTTGCCCCACGGGCCAGGGGCAGTGGCAGCAGGGCACCCGCGAGCCGATGCAATCCTCCCCGAAGGGGGAGCTGGCCGAGGTGACGTCGCTGCAGGGGCCGCCGTTGCAGCTGGCGCAGTGCGGGTATTCGTAGGCCAGGGCCTGGCTGCGGAAATCCTTGTAGTCGGCCTCGTTCCAGATGTCCCCGAGGCGGGCCTGCGTGATGGAGCCGAAAAAGGCCGCGCGCACGTGCTTGGTCTCGCCGCCCATGATGCAGCGGTAGTTGCGCCACAGGAAGTGGCAGGGCGCAACCTGGCCCGAGCGGCTGATGAACGTGGCGCCTTCCTCCATGAAGTCGCAGCGCCTCTCCTGCCGGGCGGAGAGCGGCGGCAGGTTGATCTCCATGCCCAACTCCAGCGCCGTGGCGCGCGCGCCTTCGAAGGCGCGCTCCAGGCCGCCCCTGTCGGTGCGGTCCCAGTCGAAGAGGCTGCGGACGTTCATCCACACGCCATTGGCGTTGGCGTCGCGCTGCATGAGCTTCACCAGATGCACCAGGCGCTTGTCCCCCTCGCTTTTGTTCACCCGCCAGAGGACTTTGTAGTAGTCGTCGAAATCAAGGC
>JBKICO010000158.1:0-5270 GCA_046567065.1 Acidobacteriota bacterium | reverse complement strand
GATACTTTGACGTACCGCGCCAGCCCGGAATGGTCCGGGGGCTGGACGGAAGAAACAACTCATCGAACGGGCGCTGAATCAAACCGGGCCGGCCTCCGCACCAAAGCGCGCCGCCCACGAGGAGTCGCAATGAAAAATCGCAACGTGCCTTCCGCCAAAGACATCCCTTGTCCTCCGGGAGTATCCCGGCGCTCCTTCCTGAAGTTCTGTTCGGCCGTGGCCGTCACCATCGGCCTGGGCCCCACGGGCATGGCCGAAGTGGCCAGGGCGCTCACCGGACCCAAGCCCATCGTGGTCTGGCTGAACTTCAGCGAATGCACAGGCTGCACCGAGTCCCTGCTGCGCATGTCCACTCCCACGCCTGACAGCCTGATCCTGGACACTATCTCCCTGGAGTACCACGAGACCCTGATGGCCGCCGCCGGCCTGGCCGCCACCGGCCACCTGACCGAAGTGGTCAACGCCAACGCGGGCCAGTTCTTCGCCATCGTGGAAGGCTCCATCCCCACAGCAAACAACGGCGCTTACGGCACCATCGGCGGCGAGACCATGCTCGCCATCGCCCAGCGCGTGCTGCCCAAGGCCAAGGCCGTCATCGCCTACGGCACCTGCTCCGCCTTCGGCGGCCTGGCCGCGGCCAAGCCCAACCCCACCGGGGCCAAGGGCGTCGGCGCTCTGGGCATCCTGGGCAACGTACCCCTGATCAACGTTCCCGGCTGCTCGCCCAACCCCTACAACCTGGCGGGCGTCATCGTGAACTACCTGCTCAAGGGCACCCTGCCGGCGCTCGACTCTAACAAGCGGCCCACCTTCGCCTTCGGCCAGACCGTGCACAGCCGCTGCCCCAGGCCCCACGGCTGCCTCGAGGACTACCGCTGCAGGGGCAAGAGCACCTACAACAACTGCGCCACCGCCAAGTTCAACGGCGGCACCTCCTGGGACATCCAGGCCAACCACCACTGCATCGGTTGCTCCAACCCGAACTTCTGGGACGCCAACACCTCGTTCTACAACAGTGATTTCGGCACCAAGTTCGCTTCGAGCAGACACAGCAAGATTCAGATCGTGCCTGCTGGCGACGATTAATAGAACTTTCTCAAGGAGTTAACCAATATGGCTACCACTTCGACCGCTAGTTCCCTGCTTGGCGGGACCTCAGCCCCGACCACCGGCGCGACCTCTGCCACCGGCACGATCACCACTGCCGCGGCACCGGCCGGCACCACGGCCGCCGCAGCAGTCGCGGCCCCCGGAACCATCACCCTCGATCCCATCAGCCGCATCGAAGGCCACCTGCGCATCGACGCCAAGGTCGGCACCGCCGGCACCGTTGACTCGGCCTGGGCCTCGGCCACCCTGTTCCGGGGCATCGAAATGATCCTGGCCGGGCGTGACCCCCGCGATGCGCCGATCATCACGCAGCGTCTGTGCGGCGTGTGCACCTACATTCACCTGCAGGCCTCCACCACGGCCATCGAAAACGCCATGAAGCTGACCATCCCGGCCAACGCGCAGATCGTGCGCAACCTGCTTCAGGGCACCCAGTTCCTGCACGACCACATCGTGCACTTCTACCACCTGCACGCCCTGGACTGGGTGGACGTGACCAAGGCCCTCACGGCCAACCCCACGACCGCCGCGGCCCTGGCCCTGCAGATCTCGCCCTCGGCCCCGACCATCGACTTCGTGGCCGTGCAGACCAAGCTGAAAAACCTGGTCAACTCCGGGCAGCTGGGCCCCTTCTCCAACGGCTATTGGGGCCACCCGGCCATGAAGCTCTCGCCGGAAGCCAACCTGGTGTTCGTGGCCCACTACCTCCAGGCCCTGGCCCAGCAGGCCAACACCGCCAAGATGATGGCCCTGTTCGGCGGCAAGAACCCGCACCCCCACGTCACCATCCCCGGCGGCGTGACCAGCGGCAACGAGCTGGCCGTGGCGGCGAACATCACCAACTTCAGCAACCAGCTCACCGCCACCAACAACTTCATCAAGAATTTCTACATTCCTGATGTCATCTACCTGGCCAAGCAGTACCCCGAGTGGGCCAAGATCGGCGGCTTCCCCAACCTGCTGGCCTTCGGCGAGTTCCCCACGGACAAGTACGGCTCCGGCAATAACTTCATGCCCGGCGGCGTGATCATGAACAAGGCCGTGACCAGCGTGGCAGCGGTGAACACGGCCTCCATCACCGAGGACGTCTCCCGCGCCTGGTACGCCAAGTCCAGCCCGCTCAACCCGGCCTCGGGCGTGACCTCGCCCAGCTACACCGGCTACAACCAGTCGGCCCAGTACTCCTGGCTCAAGGCCCCGCGCTACCAGGGCAAGCCCATGGAGGTCGGACCGCTGGCCCGCGTGCTGGTGGCCTACGGCAAGAACCACGCCCAGATCAAACCCGCGGTCGACTCCCTGCTCAGGACCCTGGGCCTGACCGTCAACGACATGTTCTCGGTCATCGGGCGCACCGCGGCCCGGGCCATCGAGACCCAGGTCCTCGGCACCGCCATGGTGGGCTGGCTCAACACCCTGAAGAGCAACATCAGCGCCAAGAACCTCACCACCTACGCCAGCAACACCGTGCCCGCCAACAGCACGGGCGTGGGCCTGGGCGAGGCTCCGCGCGGCGCGGTGGGCCACTGGCTCTCCACCGACGGCAACCGCAGGATCAAGAACTACCAGATGGTGGTGCCCTCGGCCTGGAACTTCGGTCCCCGCGACGCCCAGGGCGTGCCCAGCGCGGTGGAGGCGTCCATGGTGGGCCTGCCCATCGCGAACTCCGCAAGCCCGCTGGAGATCCTGCGCCTTGTGCACTCCTTCGATCCTTGCATCGCCTGCGGCGTGCACCTGATCGACGCCGAAGGAAAGGCCGAGACGCTGGTGACCGTCCGTTAAGGGCAATCAGCCACGGCAAGTAACCGGGGCCCCCGCCTGGGGGCCCCTTTTTTTCCGGCGATTCCGGGGGAGGCCGGCCCCTATGCCGGAGGGGAATCCATCCCCGCAAACGGAAGGGGCGTTCATAATCCGCCCGCATGTGTACAGCCCGGGCCAACCCAGGGAGCGGCATGCACCCTTGCAGGCGCCGAAGCCCTCCAGGAGGCGCAGGGCGACCGGGAAATCAAGGCTGGCGGCCATTTCCAGCCTCAATCGCAAGGGAGGCCGGGCCCAGCCGGGCAGGGTGGAGACGGGCGAAGCGGGAACCTACTCTGCAGGGCTTTGCCGGTTCACTACGCAAACAGATATAAACCGGCCATTACAAGGAATTAATACTATTGGTTTTTTATTCCTGCCTGAGAATTTTTTCGCTAATTGTCGGGTGCAGGCCGCTTTTGCCTTGGCAATGGCCTCGGATTTGTGGCAGATTTTGAAATTTTCATGAAGGCTCAAATTTGCCGTGTGTGAGCCCTTCCCACCCCACAAATCAGGAATTATTATTAACGCCGACTTTCACCAATAAAATATCAAGTCGCGGTCGGCATGGTGATCGCCCTCCTCTCCGGCATGGCCCGGAGCTTCCGGGGGGGGCCCTGATTCAGAACGGACAGATCAACGCAATGGGTCGCACCCTGTACGCGCGATGACCGGTCCGCCTGCGAGGAGACTCATGAACGCACGTAAATCGACCTCCGCCAGAGACATCCCCAGCCCCCCGGGGGTGTCCCGGCGTTCCTTCCTGAAGTTCTGCACGGCCGTGGCCGTCACCATCGGCCTGGGCCCCACGGGCATGGCCGAAGTGGCCAGGGCGCTCACCGGACCCAAGCCCATCGTGGTCTGGCTGAACTTCAGCGAATGCACCGGCTGCACCGAATCCCTGCTGCGCATGTCCAGCCCCACGCCGGATAGCCTGATCCTGGACACCATTTCACTTGAATATCATGAGACCCTGATGGCCGCCGCGGGCCTGGCCGCCACCGGCCACCTGACCGATGTGGTCAACGCCAACGCGGGCCAGTTCTTCGCCATCGTGGAAGGCTCCATCCCCACGGCCAACAACGGCGCCTTCGGCACCATCGGCGGCGAAACCATGCTCGCCATCGCCCAGCGCGTGCTGCCCAAGGCCAAGGCCGTCATTGCCTACGGCACCTGTTCCTCCTACGGCGGCCTGGCCGCCGCCGCCCCCAACCCCACCGGGGCCAAGGGCGTGAAGGATCTGGGCATCCTGGGTAGCGTGCCCCTGGTCAACGTGCCGGGCTGCTCGCCCAACCCCTACAACCTGGCCGGAGTGCTCACCACCTACCTGCTCAAGGGCACCCTCCCGGCCCTGGACTCAAACCTCCGGCCCACCTTCGCCTTCGGCCAGACCGTGCACAGCCGCTGCCCCAAGCCCCACGGCTGCCTGGAGGACTACAAGTGCAAGGGCAAGAGCACCTATAACAACTGCGCCACAGCCAAATTCAACGGCGGCACATCCTGGGACATCCAGGCCGTGCACCATTGCATCGGCTGCTCCAACCCGAACTTCTGGGACGCCAACTCCCCCTTCTACGACAGCAGCTTCGGCACCAAGTTCGCTTCGAGCAGCCACAGCAAGATCCAGACTGTCGCCGCTGGCGACTAACCGATTTTCAAGGAGAATATACTTATGGCCACCACTGGAAGCGTTCTCGCCGGTACCGCCCCCGCCGCCAATACCGCAGCCACCGCCGCCGCGGCCATGCAGCCCGTGCTCAACATGCTCCTCACGGACAAGGCCCCCGGCACGGGCGGCACCCCCGGGACCATCACCCTGGATCCCATCAGCCGCATCGAGGGCCACCTGCGCATCGACGCCAAGGTCGGCACCAACGGGACCGTCGAGTCCGCCTGGTCCTCCGCCACCCTGTTCCGGGGCATCGAGATGATCCTGGCCGGACGCGACCCCCGCGACGCGCCCCTGATAACCCAGCGCCTGTGCGGCGTGTGCACCTACGTGCACCTGCAGGCCTCCACCCAGGCCATCGAAAACGCCATGAAGCTGACCGTGCCCGCCAACGCGCAGATCGTTCGCAACCTGCTCCAGGGCACCCAGTTCCTGCACGACCACATCGTGCACTTCTACCACCTGCACGCCCTGGACTGGGTGGACGTGACCAAGGCCCTCACCGCCAACGTCTCCGCCACCGCGACCCTGGCTGCCCAGGTCTCCCCCTCGGCGCCGTCCATCGACTTCGCGGCCGTGCAGACCAAGCTCCAGGGCCTGGTCAACTCCGGCCAGTTGGGGCCGTTCTCCAACGGCTACTGGGGCCACCCGGCCATGAAGCTCTCGCCCGAGGCGAACCTGCTGTTCGTGGCGCACT
>JBKICO010000157.1:0-5518 GCA_046567065.1 Acidobacteriota bacterium | reverse complement strand
GCAGGCGCGGTCCAGGATGTCCATGACCAGGAAGGATGAGATGGCTTCGCAGCGTGGGTTCGGCATGGTGTTGACCGCCTGTATGTAAGAAACATGTTCAACGGACGAATGGCTCACGCCCGGACGGCTCGGGCCGCATCGGGCCAGTGAGGTCCAGACTGCCGGGATACGTCCACGCCTGAATCTGAGGCGACGTCCAACTTCATGAAAACTCGGCCGCGAGGAGGGTGAGCCATGAAACGGATGACGGCGGGGGCTTTTGCGTGGCGTCCGCGTCCCTGGTCCGGTTTTCGTCCGGCCTGAAGCAGGGACCGCAGCGCACTACCAGCAAAGCGGGGCCAAGTCGACAACCGCAGAAGCGGCCACTCGGGCGGACCGGTTCAGGCCGTCCGAACGAAACATGGGAATACCGCCTTCCATAATCCACAATTCGAAGTCTCACGCAAGCGGGATTTGTCTGGAGCGGCACAGAAAGAGGGAAACACGAAGGCGAGGCCGCGACGCCCTGACCGCGCCTTGCCCAGACATGGGCAACACGCTATCCTCCCCAGGCCGCCCAACCGGGCGGCCTTTTTCCATGTTTTGAGCGAGGAAACCGCCATGCACGAAGAATCCCTGGGCACCGTCATCCGCGACTACCTCACCGGCGAGGAACTGGAGGAGACCTCCTATGAGGTCTACCGCCAGGCCCTGGCCCGCATGCTGGTGGAGGAGCGCGGCTACCCGCGCGAGTCCCTTACGCCCAAGGTCGGCGTCTGCTTCCCCATCGACGGGCGGGACTACACCCGCATGGTGGACATGGCCGCCCTCGGCCCGGACGGCGCGCCCCTGATGCTGGTGATATTCTGTTCGGGCGAGCCGGGCAGCTACCTGCGCGAGGCCCTGGCCGCCGCCCGCCTGCACGTGCCCCCCGCGCCCCTGGTGCTCACCACCGACACCAAGACCGCCGTGCTGGCCGCATCGGGCTCGGGAACCGTGCTGGGCGAGGGCCTGCGGGCCATCCCCTATCATGCGGACCTGGCCGCCCTGGCCGCCGCCCATCCGGCCCACCCCCTGGAGGAGGCCAGGGCCGAGCGCGAGCGGCGCATCCTCTTCGCCTATTCCGAAATGCTCTCCGGCGGCTGCTGCACCGGGGCCTGCAGGCCCAAAGCCAGAACCTAGCCCCGCCAGCCACGCGGTGATTCCACGCGCTCTGACCACTCGAACCCTGTGGTTTCCTTGTCGCGCCGCCTCCCTCTGACGCTCTTGCGCGCCCCCGGCTCTGGACTTCGCGGAAAAATGTGGCATAGGGGAAGGGTGGCGGCAGTTCCCTCGCGGGCGTTTCACCCTGCCTGACGCGCTGCCGCACCACACAGAGCATTTCACTATGGACCGGACCGGTCTGTTCGGGCGTGCCTGCGACATCGCAGGCCGCCCTGCGGCTGGCGGCCGTCCGGGAGGTCGGAACATGCGACACACAACCTTGTTCGCCGTCATTCTCGCCTTCCTGGCGTGCTGGCGGCCCGCACCGGTCCTGGGCGCGGAGGCCGCGCCGGGGCTCACGCCGGAGCAGGCGCTGGGCAAGATGCTCTATAGCGAGAAGGATCTTTCGCTCAACCGCAACCAGTCCTGCCAGAGCTGCCATCACCCGGACGCGGGCTTCGCCGACCCGAAAAACACGGCGGACCCCTTCCGCAGCCCAGTATCCGAGGGCACGAACCCCGGCATGTTCGGCGGCCGCAACTCCCCCACCGCCGCTTACGCCGCGTACAGTCCCCCCTTCGCCTGGGACGGGGCCAGACGCGCCTACGTGGGCGGCCAGTTCTGGGACGGCAGGGCCAAGACCCTGGAGGAGCAGGCTGGCGGCCCGCCCATGAACCCCGTTGAAATGGCCATGCCCAGCAAGGATGTGGTTGGGGAAAGGCTGGCCTCCCGGTTCGAGTACGCCCAGGCCCTCAAGAACGTCTACGGGATGGACCCCGCCAAGGCCCCGCCCCAGGAGGTGTTCGACAGGATGGCCCAGGCCATCGCGGCCTACGAGCGCTCGGCTGAGGTCTGCGCCTTCACGTCCAAGTTCGACGCCTGGCTGGCCGGGCAGGCCAGCCTGAACCGCATGGAGCTCATGGGCTACCGGTTCTTCCTGCGGGCCGGGTGCGCCAACTGCCATTCCGTGCAGCCGGGCCGCGCACCGGACGGCAGCGCCGTGCCGCCGCTGTTCACGGACTACAGCTATCACAACCTGGGGCTGCCCAAGAACCTGGCCCTGCCCGGCGGGGAGTCCGCTCCGCCCGACCTGGGCCTGGGCGGCGTGGAGGCCGTCAAGGCAGCCGACCCCGAGGGGCTCCAGCGCGGCAGGTTCAAGGTTCCCACCCTGCGCAACGTGGCCAGGACGGCCCCCTACGGGCACAACGGAGTGTTCCGCACCCTGGAGGAGGTCGTCTGGTTCTACAACACCCGTGACAATCTCCCCGTCTGCCCCGAGGGCGGCGCGGCTTCGGCCCGCCCCTGCTGGCGCGCCCCGGAGGTGGCCGAGAACGTGAACCGCACGGACATGGGCCGCCTGGGGATGTGCCATATGCAAGTACGCGGCATAGTGGCCTTCCTGAATACCTTGACCGATGGGTGGATGCGGCCCGGGATGCCGATGAGCGTGGTCTACCGGCCATAGCCGGGCTTCCTGCGAGCGCAAAAAAGCCCGCCCAGGCCAGGCCGGAGCGGGCTTTCGCGTACTGTGCGCGGGGCGAGGATCAGATGGCGTCGTCGCCGGTCTCGCCGGTGCGGATGCGCACCACGTCGTCCACGGGGAGGATGAAGATCTTGCCGTCGCCCACCTCGCCAGTCAGGGCGGCCTCGCGTGCGGCCTTGACGACCTTGGGGGCCATCTCGTCGGAGACGACCACCTCGATCTTCACCTTGGGCACGAAATCCACCTGGTACTCGGCGCCGCGATATATTTCCTTGTGGCCGCGCTGGCGTCCGAAGCCCTTCACCTCACCTGCGGTCATGCCTTTCACGCCGATGGCGGTGAGGGCCTGCTTCACGTCTTCGGTCTTATAGGGGCGCGTGATGATTTCGATCTTCTTCATTGCCTGCTCCTTGCCCTGCTCGGTAGTGGGTGGCTATTCGCCGTAAGCCGCTTCGTTGTGCTCCGCCACGTCCAGGCCGACCCCTTCGTGGTCCGGGGCCAGGCGCAGGCCCATGGTCGCGTTGACGGCCTTGAGGATGGCGTAGCTGACGATAAAAGCATACGCGCCCACGATGACGATGCCAAGAGCCTGGATGCCCAATTGCGCGGGATTGCCGAAGAAAAGTCCGTCCGCGCCGGCGGGGTTGACCTGCTTGCTGGCGAAGAGGCCCGCCATGAGCGTGCCGATCAGGCCGCCCAGGCCGTGGATGCCCACCACGTCCAGGCTGTCGTCGAAGTGCAGCTTGCTCTTGAGCACCACGGCCCAGTAGCAGCAGAGCCCGGCGGCAAGGCCGATGACCACGGCCGCGTTGGGGCCGACGAAACCGGCGGCCGGGGTGATGGTGGCCAGGCCCGCCACCGCGCCGGAAGCCGCGCCAAGGGTGGTGGGCTTGCCCTGGTAGATCCATTCCATCACGGTCCACATGGCCATGCCCGCCATGCCGCCCAGGTGCGTGGCCACGAAGGCCGAACCGGCCACGGCGTCGGCGGCCAGGGCGCTGCCCGCGTTGAAGCCGAACCAGCCGAACCAGAGCAGGCCCGTGCCGAGCAGGGTCATGGGCAGGTTGTGGGGGAAGAACTGGCGTCTGCCGTGGTCGCGTCGGGCGCCGACGATCATCACCGAGGCCAGGGCCGCCGCGCCGCAGGTGAGGTGGACAACCAGGCCGCCCGCGAAGTCCATCACGCCCATGGCCTTGAGCCAGCCGCCGTTGCCCCAGACCCAGTGGCACACCGGGTTGTAGACCAGCACCGTCCACAGCAGGCTGAACACCACGAAGGCGCTGAAGCGCACGCGCTCGGCGAACGCGCCGGTGATCAGCGCCGGGGTGATGACCGCGAACATGCACTGGTAGATCATGAACACGGCGTGGGGGATGGTGGGGGCGTAGTCCGGGTTGGGGGCCGCGCCCACCCCGGCCAGGCCCGCCCAGGCCAAGGTGCCGATGAAGCCGCCGCCCGCGTCGGGGCCGAAGCTCATGGAGTAGCCCAGGTAGACCCACTCGATGCTCACGAGCGAGATCATCACGAAGCTCTGCATGATGGTGCCCAGCACGTTCTTGCGCCGGACCATGCCGCCGTAGAACAGGGCCAGGCCCGGAGTCATCAGCAGCACCAGGGCCGCGCTGATCATCACAAATGCGGTGTCGCCCGCCTGGATCATGGGGGGTCCTCCTGTTGGACAGTTGGCGCGCGAGCGGTGATGCGCCAAAAAAACGCGCCGATCGCGTTTTCTGACGGCTCTCTGTTTCCGGGTGGCCGGTTCCGGCCTGGACGGAAAGGCTCTTGAGCCAAATTGCTTGAATTTTCAGCCTGATGTGACGTTACAAATTTGTTAGTACGCCACAGGCAGAAAGGGCTATTAACAAAGTTGTACTATGGGCACAAGCACGGCGGGTGGCAAAAATCTTCAAAAATGAACATATCTGCCGAAATTGGGCCGGGAGAGTGCACTTTTGAAGCAATCCCGGCGGGATGGAGCCCGCCTCGGCCGGTCGAGTTTCCAAGGGGGCGGGCCTGAGCCGTTTGAGGAAGGGCAGCGCGGAAGGGGAGCGAGGGGTTGCCGGAGGGAAACCCAAGGCGGGGATGCAGGCGGGAAGCGGCACGACGGCTCGCTTCCCGGAAGATGGCTTGCCCCGGAAGGGGCGTGTCAGGTCCGGGGCAGGATTGACAGCATCGGAAGAAACAAGCCGTGCCTGGGCGCGCCGTCCTGACGCCGGGAAGCCGGGGTTACTCCTCGTCGGTGGAGATGCACTCGTTGGGGCAATAGGCGATGACCTGGCGGATAATCTCCGCGGGGGCTTCCTCGGCCAGTTGGATGGGGCGTTCGGTGAGGGGGTCCATCTCGAAGATCTCGGGGGCCACTTCGGCGCAGGCCCCGCAGCCGTGGCAGGGCACGAGGTTCAGGTATACGGGCTTGAGGTCGTGGTCGTCGCTCATGGGTGCTCGCTTTGCTTGTTGCCCGCCGGGGTTAGCGGCGTTAGGGAGGTACATCGCCCCGGAAACATGTAGGAAGCGGGGCAAATTTGTCAACGCGCCAGGCACCATGATCTGCAACCGATGCGGCGGGAACAACCCGGACGACGCCCTCGCCTGCCGGGGCTGCGGGCACAAGCTCCAGTCGGGGGGGCATCAGCGCCAGGAGCCGGAAGCGGCCTCCGGGCGGCTGGAGATGCTGGCCCCGCTCAGGGGGCCGGGGCCAGCCGCGCGCCGCAGGCGGAGGCGTTGCCTGGAGGCCTGGGCCGTGGCCCTGCTGGTCGCGGGCGGGGGCTACGCCCTGCTGGAGGCGCACCTGGCCTGGCCGGTGTTCCCCCTGGCCGGGCTGGGGGCGGCCTACGGCTGGCTGCGGGGTATCGG
>JBKICO010000156.1:0-2520 GCA_046567065.1 Acidobacteriota bacterium | reverse complement strand
CCGACGTGCAACCCGGACGGAGGGGCTTCCGGGCCGTCGCCCTTCGCCTCCTCCTCGGACGGCCCCCTGGGCTTCTGCCGCCACAAAATCTTCGGGCGCGGCAAGATCGTGGCCCGCCTGGACGGCGGCAAGTGCCGGGTGAACTTCCCCGGCTTCGGCCTCAAGGTCATCCTCTCCGACTATCTGGAGCTCGAAACGTGAGCGTGCGGGTCAGGCTGTTCCTGCTGCTGCTGGCGCTGACCGTGGCGCCCATGCTGATCATGCGCCTCAACGGGCGCATGGCCATGCAGTCCCTGGCGGACCACCTGACCCAACGCTCCGCGCACCTGCTGGTGGCCAAGGCCAAGGAGCAGATGCTGCTGCTCGTGCAGGACCACGCCCAGCTCTGGCAGAAGGAAGGCCAGCTCCTGCAGCAGACCCTGCGCGTCCAGGCGACGGCCGTGGAGGAAGCCCTGGCCGCAAGCCGCACCACGGATCTCGCTGAGGCCTACCGCCTTTCCACCCCGCCGGGCGACACACCCCTGCGCGGCCAGATCACCGTGCTGGAGGACGGGCGGGTCATCTCCTCTGAAAGCGCGCGCATGCCACGCTCCTTCGACGCCAGGCAGACCATCTGGTACCGCCAGGCCCTGGCCGGGCAAGGCATCGTCTGGACCGCGCCCGTCATCGACCCGGGCACCCGGCGCGTGGGCATCACCCTCTCCACTGCCGTCCGGGACTCTTCGGGCCGCGTGATGGGGGTCACAGCGCTCACCGCGCCCTTCTCCATCGGTGGGTTCAGCCGCGAGCACGTGCGCTCCATCTCGGAGCGCTCCAAGACCTTTCTTGTGGATTACGACCCCCCGGACACGCCGGGGCAGGGCTTCTCCATCATCGGCGAGGCCGACCCCATCCCGGAGGAGCCCGCCGTGGGGGCTGGCCCGGGCATGATGCACGGCATGGGGCACGGCATGGGCATGCTCGGGCTCTCGGCGCCCAGGTGGCTCACCCCGGACGACCCCATCGACATGTCTCTCATCAGAAGCGACCTCAAGCACGGGGAAAGCGGCGTGCGCCAGGCCGAGATCGACGGCAAGGACTACCTCTGGGCCTACGCCCCTTCCGGGGTCAAGAACACGGCCCTGGTGCTCATCGCGCCCAAGAGCGACGCCGCCGCCGACGCGCGGCGGGCCTCGGAATTCATCCAGACCAGCTTCCGCGAACAGTTGCACCTGACCTTGATCATCCTGCTGGCCGCCCTGCTGGCCGTCGTCGCGGCGGCCTGGCTCGTGGCCCGGAGCTTCACCCGGCCCATCACGGGCCTGGCGCAAGCCTGGGAGAAGGTCGCGCACGGCGACTTCGGGGTGCGCGTTACGCCCGGCGGCGGCGGGGAGATCACCGCCCTGGGCCAGAGCTTCAACGAGATGATCCCCCACCTGGAGGAGCACACCCGGCTCAAGCACTCCATGGCCCTGGCCAGGGAGGTGCACCGCCTGCTGCTGCCCGGCACCCTGCCCACCGTGACCGGGCTGGACATGGCCGCCCGCTCCATACCCTGCGAGGACACCGGCGGCGACTCCTATGACGTGATCCCCCGGGCCCACGGGCTGCCCGGCCTCACGGCGGCCCTGGTGGGCGATGTCTCCGGGCACGGCCTGGACGCGGCCCTGCTCATGGCCACGGCGCGCGCCCTGGTGCGCATGCGGGTCCGGCAGCCGGGCAGCGCGGCCCAGACGATAACGGACGTCTCCGCCCTGCTCGCCCAGGACACCTACGGAAGCGGCCGGTTCATGACCATGTTCTACATCGAGCTCGACGCCCGCACCCGGCGCATGGCCTGGGTGCGGGCCGGGCACGACCCGGCCATCCTCTACCGGGCCGGAGAGGACGTTTTCGACGAGCTGCACGGCCAGGGCGTGCCCCTGGGCGTGCTGGAGCAGCGCACCTTCGTCCAGTCCGAGCAGGCCTGGCCCGCCCCGGGCGACGTGCTGCTCATCGGCTCGGACGGCATCTGGGAGGCGCGCGGGCCGGACGGAACCATGTTCGGCAAGCAGCGCGTGCGCGAGGTGATGCGCGCCAACGCCGCCCGCCCGGCGGCGGCCATCATGGAGGCCGTGCTGGAGGAGCTGCGCGAGTTCCAGGACGGCGTGCCCTCCGCCGACGACGTGACCCTGCTGGTGCTCAAACCACTCAAACCGGAGCGAAACGCATGATCCTCCCCGAGAAAGACGCCCGCTTCAAGGTCTGCCCCCTCCTGGCAACCCCGGACGGCAAGATGCGCTTCTGCCAGGGCGCCCAGTGCATGATGTGGCGCTTCGCCGACGGGCAGGAAGGCGGCGAGCCCTCGGGGTTCTGCGGCTTGGCCTGCGCGCCCGTGGCCACGGCGAAAAAGGCCCAGGCCATGGGTTTTCTGGCTGCCGGAACAAAAAAAGAGCCGGAAAACCCCTTTGGTTGAGCCCGGCTTTGACACAGTGCCGGGCACGGGGTATGTGCACCCCGCCCGGAGCAACCACCCATGCGTGCACTCATCATCGACGACGA
>JBKICO010000155.1:0-2881 GCA_046567065.1 Acidobacteriota bacterium | reverse complement strand
AGGTAGAAGCAAAGCAGGATGACGACCCCCCAGAATACGTAAATACTCACGTTGTTACCCTTCCCGGCCGCAGCCGCCACCCCATCCGGGGCAGGCTCCCGCAGCGCTCCCGGCCCCCGCCGGAGAAGAAAAAAGGCGCGAGGACAGCCCGCGCCTGAACCGTCATTCCTGGCTTTGGCAGGCTATTCCGAACAGACGCCGCTTTTTTTGGCGTTTTCCCACATTTCGCAGTCGCCCTTCTCACAGGCGGTCTTGAGGTCCGGGCACATTTTGAGGGGCTGATTGAGCTTCAGATAAGCGGCCCCGCGCCCCTTGTACACCTCGGCGTCGGTGTAGCCCAGCTTGATCGCCCTGTCGTACTCGTCGATGGCCCTGGAGAAGGAGCCCATCTTGTAATAGGTGTGGCCGCGCATCATCATCGCCAGCGTATCCTGCGAGTTGATGGCGATGCACTTGTTGTAGTCGTCCAGGGCCTTGTCCAGATTGTTGAGCATGAAGTTGGCGTGCCCGCGCCCGGCGTAGTAGCTGGCGTTCTTGGGGTCGAGCCTGATCGCGGAGTCGAACCTGTCAACGGCCTGGGCGTAGTTGTTCTGGCGGCCGAGCTCCATGCCCTTCTCGTAGGCATCCTGGGCCGGGCTGGACGCAGCCTCCCGGGTGGAGGCCGCGGTCGCCGCGGCGGCTCCCGGAGCCTTGCCGTCGGTGGTGCGCATGGCCTCCTCCGCGTTGCGGACGGCCTCGGCGTTGGACTGCACCACCGCCGGGTGCTTGTGCCGCTTGGGCTCCTTCTTGGACTTGCCGGACTTCGGCTTGCCGGTGTCGCGGCCCTTGGAGCCGGAGGACTTGGCATCCTTCGAAGAGCTCTTGGAGTCCTTCGAGGCCGCCTTGGCGTCCTTCGTGGGAGCCTTCGAGTCCTTGGAGGGTTTGGCGCTGGCCTTGGTGTCCTTCGAGGAACTCTTGTCGGCAGGCTTCGCCCCGGATTTTGAGGCTTTGCTGCTGGACTTGTCGGTGGCGGCGGTGCTCGGGTCGTTCTTAGCCGAGACTCCGGTGACGCCACAGGCCAGGACAGTGATGATGAGTATGATGAATATGCAGTTGATTCGGCGCATTGGTACGTCCGCTATCCAATTCGGTTGCCGCGGCTCCATGCCGCAGGCCGGACACTAGCCCCTTAGGCAGGCCTGGGCAAGCGTCCCTGATGAATCCAATCGTGAAGAATAATTCATGTAACGGTAACTCAGCGCTGGCAGGCGGGGCAAAAAACGGTGGCGCGCCCGGCCACGCGGCCGCCTTCGAGTTTGGTTCCGCAGACGGCGCAGGGCTGCCCGGCGCGGCCATAGACCTTGAAATCCCACTGGAACGCGCCCTCCACGCCGTGGGCCGTGCGGTAGTCCCTGATGGTGCTGCCGCCGGCCGCGATGGCCCGGGAGAGGACGTCCTTGAGGGCGGCCAGAAGCGCCTTGCGCCTGGTGGCGTCCAGCGAGTCCGCCCGGGCCTGGGGCCTGATCCCGGCCAGGAACAGGGCCTCGTCCGCGTAGATGTTGCCGATGCCCGCCACGACGTGCTGGTTCAGCAGCAGGGCCTTGATGTTGCTTTTGCTCGCGCCCAGGGCCGCATCGAAGCCTTCGTCCGAAAGGGCCAGGGGCTCGGGGCCCAGGGAGGCGTAGAAATCCCACTTCCCGATGCCGCCCGGCCCGAACCCGTGGCAGGAGCCGAAGCGCCGAGTGTCGGAGAAGTGCAGGCCGCGCCCGTCCGCCAAGTGCAGTATCAGGCGCAGGTGCCGCTCGTGCGGGGCTCCCGGCTCGGGCACGTAGAGCCGCCCGGTCATGCGCAGGTGGAAGGCGACGGCCCCCCCGCCCTCCATCTCCAGAATGCAGAGCTTGCCCCGGCGGGAGACCGCTTCGATGCGCCTGCCCGCTAGCTCGCGCAGGAAGGCCGCGCGGTCGCCCGGGAAGGCCCTGCGGTCCAGAACGGTGAGCCCTTCCAGCACGGCTCCGCGCAGCAGGGGGGCGAGCCCCCTGGCGATGGTTTCGACCTCGGGAAGTTCGGGCATCAGGACCCCGGCGCTTTGGGCTGCTCTTGGGTCTGCTCTTGGGGCTGAAGGAGGGGGATGTCGATCTCCACGCTGCCGCCGCCGCGCCCGATCTCGAGCACCAGGGTGCCGCCCTGCTCCAGGGCGCGCATGGCCGCGGCGTGCAGGTCCTTGACGGTGGCGAGGCGTTCGCCCTGGGCCTTGACCAGCAGGTCGCCCGGGCGCACTCCGGCGGCCTCGGCCTTGGAGCCGGGGTCCACCGCGGCGACCGAGAGCCCGCCATCGACGGTCTCCAGGGCCACGCCGATGCGCGGGCGCCGGGGCGGCTCCGGGCAGTAGGCGAACAGCTGGGCCTCTTCGGGGTCGGGCTGGCCGTTGCCGCGCCAGGGCATGACCAGAAGCCTCGGCCCGGCGGGGTCCAGCACGGCGAGGCGGGCGGCGATGCCCCAGCCCCGCTCCACATGCCCGCCACCGGCCATTATGGCCACGGGCCTGTCCCAGGTGCGGCGGGCCTGGATGGTGCGCTGGGCCATGGTGGTGTCCCAGAGGGCCTGCACGGTCAGGAAGCTCTTCCAGGCGGCCTTGGCGTCCTTGGGCTTGCCGAAGGGGTGGGCGTCGAAAATCTCGCGCAGCTCCGCCTTCTGGGCTTCGGAAACGGGGATGATCTTCGCGGGGAGGCCCTGGCGCTCCTCGGGGCTCAGGCCCTTGAGCCCGGCCTTGCCCGCCTTGCGGACCACATCGCGCGGGGCGTTCAGGGCGTAGAGGGGCAGGCCCAGGCTCCTGGCCGCCTCGAACACGGGGCGGTAGGCCTCGAAGGGGTGGCCCCAGGTCTTGTCCCAGTCCAGAGCTTCG
>JBKICO010000154.1:3846-4993 GCA_046567065.1 Acidobacteriota bacterium | reverse complement strand
GCTTGGCGGCCAGGTCCAGCATGTCCTGGCGCTCGCCGAAGTGCATGGTGTTGGTGGGGCAGGTCTTCACGCAGGCCGGGAGCATGCCGTTCGTGACCCTGTCGATGCACATGTTGCATTTGGTGAGGGCTCCCGTCTCCGGGTTGGGGCGGGGGATGTCGTAGGGGCAGGCGTTGCGGATCTCAGTGGCGTCGAGCTTTCTGGTGCGCTCGGTGTAGAGCACCGCGCCGGTGGCCGGGTCCTGCACGATGGCCTCGGGGTCGTACATGTCCGCCACCATCTTGCATGGCGGCTGCAGACAGTGGCGGCACTGCTCCGGGAAGAAGAGCCAGCGTAGCGCGCCGTCCACCACGACCTCGCTGAAGCGGACCAGCTTGAAGGTGGAGGAGGAGAGGTCCGGCGGGTTCTGGTAGCCGCCGGTCTGGACGGTCTCCACCACCTTCTGGTTCTTCCACTGTTTGCACGCCACCTGGCAGCCCCGGCACGCGGTGCAGCGGGTCTGGTCTATGAAGAAGGATTTGCCCGGGATCATGGCTGCACCTCTATGCCTTGCGGACGTTGACCATGAAGGCCTTGGTTTCCGGGATGCCCGTGTTGGGATCGCCGACGGAGGGGCTGAGCAGGTTGGCCGAGTCCGCACCGCCCGCGTTGGGCTGCATCCAGCCGAACTGCCAGGGGATGCCCACCAAGTGCACCGTCCTGCCCATGACGGTCATGGGCTGGAGGCGCTGGGTCACGATGGCCGTCACCGTCACCGAACCGCGCACGGATTCCAGCGTGGCCTTGTCCCCGTTCTGGATGCCGAGCTCGCGCGCGAGCTGTACGCTCAGCTCGCAGAAGCCCTGGGGCTGGCATTCCCGCAGCCAGCCGGTCTGGCGGGTCATGGTGCCGGACTGCCACTGCTCGGTGACGCGGTACGTGGTGCACACGTAAGGGTACTTCGGGTCCTCCACGGATTTGGGCTCGTGCGCGAAGGCCAGGGCCGTGGGGTTGGAGCGCAGCGGAGAGAAGGGCTGCACCTTCAGCGGGCTCTCCATGGGCTCGTAGTGCTCGGGGAAGGGGCCGTCCACCCGGCCGGCCCCGAACAGGTGCCCGCAGCCGTCCGGGAGCATGATGAAGGGGTACTTTTCCCCGGGCTTCATGCCGC
>JBKICO010000154.1:0-3836 GCA_046567065.1 Acidobacteriota bacterium | reverse complement strand
CGTCGCCCACCCACGCGCCGTCCTTCCAGGCGATGACGGGGCGGGCGGGGTTGGTGGGGTTGCCCGCGTTGTCCGTGGAGGCACGGTTGTAGAGGATGCGCCTGTTGGCGGGCCAGGAATAGGCCCAGTTGGGGAACAGGCCCAGGGCCTCCTGTATGGAATCCTGCTTGCGGTCGCGCCGGGCCATCATGTTCCCGGCCTCCGTGTAGGAGCCGGAGAAGATCCAGCAGCCGCAGCAGGTGGAGCCGTCGTCGGCCAGGGCCGCGAACCCGCGCACCTGCTGCCCGGCCTTGAAGGCCTGGCCTCCCACCGTGGTGTCCTTGAGGAAGGTGCCGTTGAGGCGCTTGGCCACCGCGGAGGCGTCGTAGGCTCCGGCGGTTTCGTACTCGGTGTACAGCCCGGCGATGGGCTCGGGGAAAGCCCCGCCCTCCTTGGCGTAGAGGGCCCGGATGTGCTTCCACAATCCCAGCATGATGTCGCCGTCGGAGCGGGACTGGCCCATGGGGGCCGCGTTGCGGTGGCGCCACTGGAGCCAGCGGCCCGAATTGACGACCGCGCCTTCCTTCTCAACGCTGATGCAGGCCGGAAGCAGGAACACTTCGGTCTTGATCTTCTTGGGGTCCACGCCAGGGCCGCGCCAGAAGTTGGAGCTCTCGTTGTGGAAGAGGTTGACGTTGACCATGAAGTCCAGCGTCTCGAAGGCCTTGCGCGTCTTGCCCGCGTTGGCGCTGCCCCCGGCGGGGTTCTGGCCCCAGACGAACAGGCCCTTGAAGCCGCCCTGGATCATGCGCTCGAAAATGGAGAGCCACGTGTAGTCGATGATCCTCACGTCATCGACCTTGGGCATCCAGGCGTAGCCGGTCTCCAGGTCGGGCTCCGGATAGACGGACTTGATGTAGGAGGCCATGTATTTCGGATAGTTGGACCACCAGTTCAGGCTCATGGGGTCCTTGTTCCGGGGTGTGGCCCCCCGCATGTATTCGGCCAGGGTGGGCCAGGAGGCCTTGGGGGGGGCCAGGTAGCCGGGCAGGTAGTCGCAGATCAGGGCGATGTCCGTGGTGCCCTGCACGTTGGATTCCCCGCGCAGGGCGTTCACTCCCCCGCCCGCCACGCCGATGTTGCCCAGCAGCAGCTGGACCATGGCCAGGGACCGGATGTTCTGCACGCCCACGGTATGCTGGCACTGGCCCATGGCGTAGAGGATGGTCCCGGCCTTGTCCGGCTTGCCCGTGGCCGCGTAGGTGCTCCAGACGAGCTCCAACTTCTCCTTGGGGATGCCCGTGACGGAGGAGACCGTGTCGATGTCGTAGCGGGCGTAGTGCTTCTTGAGCAACTGCATCACGCAGCGGGGGTGTGCCAGGGCCGGATCCTTCCTGGGCACGCCGTTCTCGTCGGCCTCGTAGGCCCAGCTCGACTTGTCGTAGGCCGTCTTGGCGGGGTCCCAGCCGGAGAAGAGGCCGTCCTTGAAGGAGAAGCCCTCGCTCACGATGAAGGAGGCGTTGGTGTACTCCGCCACGTAGGGCTGCTGGAAGAGGTTGTTGTCCAGGATGTACTTCATCATCCCCCCGAAGAAGGCCACGTCCGTGCCGGAGCGGATGAAGGAGTGGATGTCGGCCTTGGCGGAGGTGCGGGTGAAGCGCGGGTCCACGTGGATGAGCGTGGCCCCGTTCTCCATGGCGCGCGTCACCCACTTGAAGGAGATGGGGTGGTTCTCGGCGGCGTTGCTGCCCATTATCAGCAGCACGTCGGCGTTCTTGAGGTCGATCCAGTGGTTGGTCATGGCCCCGCGCCCGAAGCTCTCGGCCAGGGCGCCCACGGTGGAGCTGTGGCAGATGCGGGCGTGGCTGTCGATGTAGACAAGGCCCAGGGCGCGCAGCATGGCCTGGAGCAGCCAGCCCTCCTCGTTGTCGATGGCGGCCGAGCCCACGGAAGCCAGAGCCCTGGTGCGGTTCAGGAGCTGGCCCTTGTCGTTCTTGAGTTCGAAGCTGGCGTCGCGCACGTCCTTGACCTTGCGGGCGATGCGGGCCAGCGCCCAATCCCAGGGTTTCTCCTCCCACTTGTCGGAGTAGGGCGCGCGGTAGAGTACGCTGGTGACGCGGGGGCTCTGCTCCGTGGTCTCAAAGATGGAGGAGCCCTTGGGGCAGAGGGTGCCCTCGTTGATGGGGTGGTCGGGGTCGCCCTCGATGTTCACGGCCCGCCCGGTGGCGGGGTTGGTGTTCACCAGCAGCCCGCAGCCCACCGCGCAGTAGCAGCAGATCGAGGTGCCCACCTTGGTGTCGGCTGTTTTCAGGGTATAGGCGTAGGCTTGTGCCGGGGCCAGGTCGAACCCGAGGCCGCCGAAGGCCGCCGCGGTAGCCGTGGCCGTCGCCGCCTTGAGGAAGTCGCGTCGGTTCAAGTTCATGGGATGCTCCTTAGCGCTCGGTGTGGCATCCGGCGCAGTCCACCGGGCCGTGGGGCTTGTCCTGCTTCTTCGCGGCCTGATGGCAGCCCATGCAGCTCATCCCCGGGCCGTGGAAGGGGGTGCGGAAGAAGAGCGGATCGTCGCTGGAGGCCTCGGCCTTGTCATGGCAGCCGGAGGTGGTGCAGCGCATGTTCCCGCCGTCGGCGTAGCCCTGGTGGTGGCAGGCCGTGCAGGCCAGCTCGCCGTGGGCCTTGTGGGGCATGAGCACCCGGGGCTTGGTGGGCTTCACCGCATCCGGCAGGCTGATGCGCGTGCCGGTCCTGGGCGGCATGGGGTGGTGCACGGAGGCGGCGGGGTCCATGGCCACGGTGTGGCAGGCGGAGCAATGCCCGAGGGAACCCAGGGGGGCTGAGACTCCCTGGTACTGCATGGGGGCGATGTCGTCCCTGTCGCGGCCGTAGGGGTTGTCGGACGGGTAGAGGGCGTGGGCCGGGCCGTGGCAGGCCGAGCAGGCCAGCCCGCCCATGGCGTCCTTGCGGGCGGCGAAGGCCGGTTCATCCGGCTGCGTCCACTTGCCCACCGCCGAGGCGGAGGAGGCCAGCGGGCGGGTCTTGAAGTCGTGGCACCCGGAGCAGGAGGGCTGCTGCACGTGGGCGGCCCGGGGAACGACGCCCGGCGTGCGGCCGGGGATGGCCGATAGCAGCCTGGCGGCGGTCTTCTTGTTCGCCTCGGCCTCAAAGGTCAGCAACGCGGCGGCGTGGTTTTCCAAGTCGCCGTGGCAGCGGGTGCAGTTCACGCCCCTGGCCTGGTGCTGGTCCCTGGCGATCCTGCTGGCGGCCCCCTGCGGGTGGCAGTTGGCGCAGGCCGCCGCGCCCATGCCGGTCAGGCGGGAGGCGTGGAAGCCGTGCATGGAGGCAGAGAGGGACATGGTGTCGGTCTTGAGGGCGTCGTCATGGCAGGAGGCGCAGGCCCTGGGCCTGCCCGCCCTGGCTTCCGCCAGCAGCTTGGTGCCGCTGCGCTTGTCGTGCGCGGTGAGGATGGCCGTGGCCGTCTCAGCGGAGATGCCCGGCTTGGAGGACGCCCCGCCGTGGCAATTGGCGCAGCCGAACTCCGTGCTGACGGGCAGCTCGGCCTTGGTCACCGCCAGGATGGCTCCGCTGGCCTCGTCCCGGGCCTCCACCCGCACCAGCGGGTAAGGCATGTAGGAGCCGTCCGCGGCGTAGGGCGTGACCGGAAGCTGTTCGGCCACGAAGCCGCCGTCCAGGGAGCGCATCTCCCCGCGGACGCCGTTGCCGGTCGGGCCAGTGCCGCGGGGCAGCCCGGTTCCCCTCAGGGAGCGGGAGAACTCGTAGTAGCGCGACACGGCCGACGGCTCGGCCATGCCCTCTATGGAGTAGGAGAGCACGACCCCGTCCGTGACCTGCTGCGGGTTCTC
>JBKICO010000153.1:5440-14830 GCA_046567065.1 Acidobacteriota bacterium | reverse complement strand
ACCCGCACGATGATGGAGTTCCGCGTGGTCGCCGGCGGCATCCCCGACACCGTGAACTACGCCGCGACCAAGGCATACCTGCAGGACGCCAACACCGGCCTGCCCGCCATATTCGCACAGACCCAGCCCCGGCCCATAGTGGCCCCGGGCACCCCCGTGACGGTGCGCGACACCTCAGTCGCCGGCATCCCGGTCAAGATCAAGACCCTCAACGAGAACTTCGATAGCCACGGCCGCCTGAACACCCAGATCGGCACCAATGCCTTCTCCATGGGCAACCAGGGTTCCGCGGTCTACGGCACCGGCTACGAGGACATGCCCACGGAAACCGTTTTCAACCGCCAGCCGCAGATCTGGACCGTGGTCAACAACACGGGCGATACCCATCCCATCCACATCCATCTCGAGAACGTGCAGCTCGTGGCCCGCATGGACTGGGCAGGCAACGTGCTGCCCCCGGACCCCAACGAGTTGGGCTGGAAGGAGACCATCAGGATGCTGCCGGGGACCAACGCCATCGTGGCCGTGAAGTTCTCGCCGCCGCGTCTGTCCTTCGGCGTGCCCCAGAGCGTCCGCCCGCTCAACGCCACGAGGCCCTTTAACGCGGTGACGAACCCGCTGCACAACTTCGGCTTCGAATACATTTGGCACTGCCATATGCTGGAGCACGAGGAGCACGATATGATGCACGTCATCCAGGTGTACAACCCATATGCCCCGCCAGCGGCGGATTGGCTGCTGATGAACGGCGGTTGATGGTTGAAGATGCAGGCATGTATCCCAGGGAAATGTTGCAACGAACTGCACTTCAATCGGATTCCGGCAGTTGCGGACCGCCAAGCTGCCGGAACGGAGGTTTGACATGAATACAACCAGAGCAATCGCCCTCGGCATGGCCGTCATGGCGGGGATGCTGCTTCCGGGGATGGCCACGGCCCAGAACCAGCAGCAGGCAGCCGCATGCAAGAGGACCTACGTCCAGTGCGTGAATTCCAAGGAGATCACTGACGAGGCCGGCAAGTACCAGTGCGTGAAGCAATACCAGGCCTGCTACAAGGCCACCTACGGCAAGGAGGCCACGGTCATGCCCAGCGGCACCCCGACCGTGGACAAGTCCGTGAAGAAGCCTTAGCAGGCCCGCCGGTCACCTCTTCACTGCCGGGGCGCGGTTCGCCGTGCCCCGGCAGTTGCCGTTGATGAAGGGGAAAATGCGGAGTTGGAGAAATGCGGTGCGTGCGCTACCGCTTGCACTGGTTGAGGGCGTTGTTGCAGTTGGCCACGCAGACGGCGCGCTGGTTGGCGTCGCGCATGGAGTTGCAGACGTTGACGCAATTGGCCCAGCGCGTGTTGCAGACGGCCTCCTCATGCCTGCGGCGGCGTTCGTAGGCGTCCTGGTCGTTGTAGTATTCCCTGTTGCGCCCCCTCGGGTAGCCTTGGTAGTAGCCGGGGCGTCCGTAATAATCGTCGTCGTAGTAGCCGCCGCGTTGGGCGGTTTCCACGCAGCCGGCCAGGCCGAGGAGTACGAGCAGCAGAACGAATGGGATGCGCATGGGGACCTCCTGGGGGTTTCAGATGACTATGCAGCACAAAGCGCGAACCATGTCAACGTGGCGGCCTGCTGGCGGACTCCTCCCGCCCCGGGATTGTTGACCCGGCAACGCTTGGCCTGTAAGACCTTCCCCGGCGCGCGCGCCAGTTCATCCAGGAGCCTCCCGACATGGCAGAATACGAGGCGGTAATCGGCCTTGAAGTCCACGCCCAGTTGCTGACCGAAAGCAAGATCTTCTGTTCCTGCTCCACCCGTTTCGGCAACGACCCCAACGAGAACGTCTGCCCGGTGTGCTCGGGCATGCCCGGCGTGCTGCCCGTGCTCAACGAGCGCGCCGTGGAATACGCCGCCAAGATGGGCATGGCCATCGAGTGCGCGCTCAACCCCGTCTCGGTGTTCGCGCGCAAGAACTATTTCTATCCCGACCTGCCCAAGGGCTACCAGATATCCCAGTTCGAGCTGCCCATCGCCGAACACGGCAGGGTGGACATCCTCGTGGACGGCAACGCCAAGACCATCGGCGTCACGCGCATCCACATGGAGGAGGACGCGGGCAAGAACATCCACTCCGCCACGGACAACGTGAGCTACGTGGACCTGAACCGCGCCTGCGTGCCGCTCATCGAGATCGTCTCCGAGCCGGACATGCGCTCCGCCGACGAGGCCGTGGCCTACCTCAAGGAGCTGCGCTCCATCCTGGTGTACCTGGGCATCTGCGACGGCAACATGGAGGAGGGCTCCTTCCGCTGCGACGCCAACGTCTCCATCCGGCCCAAGGGGCAGGCGGAGTTCGGCACCCGGGCGGAGATCAAGAACGTCAACTCCTTCCGCAACGTGCACAAGGCCATCGAGTACGAAATCCAGCGCCAGAAGGACTGCCTGGAGGACGGCGAGGCCATCGTGCAGGAGACGCGCCTCTACAACCCGGACAAGAACATCACCGCCAGCATGCGCGGCAAGGAAGAGGCCCACGACTACCGCTACTTCCCCGACCCGGACCTGGTGCCCCTCAAGCTCGACCCCGCCAAGCTGGAGCAGTGGAAGGCCCAGCTGCCGGAGCTGCCCCGGGTGCGCCGCGAGCGCTTCGAGAAGGATTTCGGGCTCGCCGCAAACGACGCCGCCACCATCACCGCCGAGCGCGACCTGGCAGACTACTTCGAGGCCGCCTGCGCCGCCTACGCCCAGCCCAAGAAGATCGCCAACTGGATCATGAGCGAGCTGCTGCGCGAGATGGGCGAGGCCAAGCTGAGCGCCGCCCAGCTCAAGCTGACCCCGGCCGAGCTGGCCAAGCTGGTGAAGCTGGTGGACGAGGGCATGATCTCCGGCAAGATCGGCAAGCAGATCTTCCCCGACCTCTTCGCCCAGGGGGGCGACCCCGAGGCCCTGGTGAAGGCCAAGGGCCTGGTGCAGATTTCCGACTCCTCCGCATTGGAGGAGGCCATCGACGCCGTGCTGGCCGCCAGCCCGGCCGAAGTGGAGGCCTACAAGGGCGGCAAGACCAAGCTCATGGGCTTCTTCGTGGGCCAGGTCATGAAGGCTACCAAGGGACAGGCCAACCCCGGGCTGCTCAACCAGCTTCTGGCCAAAAAACTCAGCTAGGAATCACAATGACCGACCATATCCAGTTCTCCCCCGAGCAGGACGCCCTCGTCCTGCTGGACCAGCGCATCCTGCCCTGCCGCGAGGAATACTTCGTCTGCAAGCACAACTCCGACACCATCTACGCCCTCCAGACCATGGTGGTGCGCGGCGCGCCCGCCATCGGCGTCACCGCCGCCTACGGCTGCTACCTGGCCGCGGGCGAGGTCGACGGCGCGGACTCCGGCTGGAAGGCCAAGCTGGAAGGCCTGCTCAAGAACCTTGAGGACGCCCGGCCCACCGCCGTGAACCTGCGCTGGGCCGTCGATCTCATGCGCAAGGCCTGGAAGGCCCTGCCGGAGCTCACCCTGGCCCAGCTGCGCGCCAAGTGGCTGGAGATGGCCAAGGAGATCCACGCCCAGGACATCGAGATCAACAAGGCCATGGGCCGCCACGGGGCCGAGCTCATCGCCGACGGCGACACCGTGATGACCCACTGCAACGCCGGAGCCCTGGCCACTGCCGGGTACGGCACGGCCCTTGGCGTGATCCGTGGCGCCTGGGAGCAGGGCAAGAAGATCCAGGTGATCGCCAACGAGACCCGCCCCTTCCTGCAGGGCGCGCGCCTCACCGCCTACGAGCTGGCCAAGGACTCCATCCCCGTGAAGGTGGCCTGCGACAACGCCTGCGCCCTGCTGATGCAGCGCGGCATGGTGCAGAAGGTGGTGGTCGGCGCGGACCGCATCGCGGCCAACGGCGACGCCGCCAACAAGATCGGCACCTTCGGGGTGGCCATCCTGGCCAAGCATTTCGGCGTGCCCTTCTACGTGGCGGCCCCGGCCTCCACCTTCGACCTTTCCACCCCCACGGGCGCGGGCATCCCCATCGAGGACCGCACCCCCAGGGAGGTGACCCACGTGGGCGAGCACCAGATCACCCCGGACAACGTGGGCGTGTTCAACTACGCCTTCGACGTGACCCCCTCGGAGCTCATCGCGGGCATCGTCACCGAGCGCGGCGTGATCCGCGCCCCCTACGTGGAGAACATCCGCCGGATCATCGGCGGCGAATAACACCGACGCGGGGGCGGGGCGCACAGCCGTTCCGCCCCTTTATCCCCCGCCTTGCGCGCTCCGCGCCCCGCTTGATAAGGACAACCCCGTGCGCCTGACCATCAATGGAAAAGAATCGACCCTGGAACCCGGCCAGACCGTGGCCGGATGGCTCGCCGCGCGCGGGCTGGACCCCCAGGCCGTCATCGTGGAAATAAACGAGGCCATCGTTGCCCGCGAACTCTGGCCCGACACTGCCCTCAAGGAGGGAGACCGCGTGGAGGTCGTCTCCTTCGTGGGCGGAGGCTGATCCCCATGTCCGACATGCTGACCATCGGCGGCCGTGAACTCACCAGCCGCCTGTTCATAGGCTCCGGCAAGTACTCCTCCAACACCCTGATCCCGGCCGTCATGGAGGCCAGCGGCGCGCAGGTCATCACCGTGGCCGTGCGCCGGGTGGACCCCGAGGCCGGGCAGGAGAACATCCTGGCCCACGTGCCGAAGGGCGCCATCCTCATGCCCAACACCTCCGGGGCCAGGACCGCCCAGGAGGCCGTGCGCATCGCCCGGCTGGCCCGCGCGGCGGGCTGCGGGGACTGGGTCAAGATCGAAGTCATAAACGACAACCGCTACCTGCTCCCCGACAACTTCGAGACCGTGAAGGCCACCGAAATCCTGGCCGCCGAGGGATTCACCGTACTCTGTTACATGAGCCCGGACCTGGCTGCGGGCAGGCGCATGGCCGAGGCCGGGGCCGCCGCCGTGATGCCCCTGGGCGCGCCCATAGGCACCAACCGGGGCCTCAAGACCCGCGAGCTGGTGCGCATTATGATCGAGGAGCTGGACGTGCCCATCGTGGTGGACGCGGGCATCGGCCGCCCCTCCGAGGCCTGCGAAGCGATGGAGATGGGCGCGGCCGCCGTGCTGGTGAACACCGCCGTGGCCTCCGCCGCCGACCCCGTGGGCATGGCCCGCGCCTTCGGCCGCGCCGTGGCCGCTGGGCGCGAGGCCTGGCTGGCCGGGCCAGGTGCCGTGGGCGAACTGGCCCGGGCCTCCTCGCCGCTGACCGGTTTCCTGGGCGAACTTTCGGGGGAGTAGGGCGGCCATGAGCTTTCACGACGTTCTGAAATCCGTGGACATGGCCGCCGTGGCCCAAGCCCAGGAGGCAGCCACCGAGGCCGACGTGCTGCGGGCTCTGGCCAGCGGGCGCCCCACCCGGGCGGACTTCCTGGCGCTGCTCTCCCCGGCGGCGTCCAGGCAGCTCGAACCCATGGCCCGGCGCGCGCACGAGCTCACGGTCCAGCACTTCGGGCGGGCCATCAACCTGTTCACGCCGCTCTACCTGGCCAACCACTGCGTGAACCGCTGCGTGTACTGCGGCTTCAACACCCACCATGACATCAACCGCCGCCAGCTCACCCTTGAGGAAGTGGAGGCCGAGGCCCGCTGCATCGCGGCCACCGGCCTCAAGCACATCCTGCTGCTCACGGGCGAGGCCCCCAAGACAAGCTCCGTGGAGTACATGGCCGCTTGCGCCCGAGTGCTGGCGAAATACTTCGCCTCGCTCTCCGTGGAGGTCTACCCGTTGGACGAGGCGGGCTATGCCAAACTCCTGGAAGCCGGTATCGACGGCATGACCATGTTCCAGGAAGTCTACGACGAGGCGGCCTACCTGCCCCTGCACCCGGGCGGACCCAAGCGGGACTACCGCTTCCGCCTGGAAGCGCCTGACAGGGCCTGCTCCGCCGGGTTCCGCCAGGTGGGCGTGGGCGCGCTCTTGGGCCTGCACGACTGGCGCCTGGAGGCCTTCAGCACCGGCCTGCACGCCGACTATCTGCAGCGCGCGTACCCCTCGGTGGAGGTCAGCGTGTCGGTGCCGCGCATCAGGCCCCAGACCGGTGGTTTCCAGCCCAAGGTGGAGGTCACCGACCGGGACCTGGTGCAGTACATCGCGGCCCTGCGCATCTTCATGCCCCGCGCCGGGATCACCCTCTCCTCGCGGGAGAGGCCCGGGCTGCGCGACAACCTGCTGCGCCTGGGAGTTACGCGCATGTCCGCCGGGGTGAGCACCTCGGTGGGCGGGCGCGCCTCCGGGCAGAGCGACCCCGGCCAGTTCGAGATATCGGACGAGCGCAGCGTGGCCGAGATGGCCGCCATGTTCCAGGCCCAGGGCTACCAGCCCGTCTACAAGGACTGGTAGCCGCACCGGGCGGCGACGGGCCGCCCGGCAACCCCAACCCACGGGAGGAAGGCGAATGGGCGTCCTGGCTGTGGCCATCCCGTTCCTGTTTCTGGTCAGCAAAAACTGGAAGCCGGACAGGCTCGTCGGCGAGCTTTCCTTCCCGGTGTACGTCACCCACATGCTTGTGCTAAAGGGGCTGGAGCAGTTCACGGCCTGGGGCACTGAGCTGCCGGGGATCGTTTTGACTCTCGTGCTTTCGGCCCTGATGCACCTGCTGGTGGACAGGCCCCTGGATCGTTGGAGGGAAAGATTGATGCGTATCGACGTCCGACGCCTGCCCGGCGTCAAAGCGCTGGCCGCCGCCGTTGCGGCCTGCTGCCTGGTTGTGCTTACCCCCTGGAACTTCGGGCTCGACTTGCAAGCCAGGCAACTGGCGCGGACCATTCCGCTGGAGGCGGTGGACCTGCTTCGCGGGCAGCCTGAGCGGATGGTCGTCGAGGGGCTGGAGCCGCCCGAACACTCCGACGGGGCTACATGGCGCTGGGGAATGGGACCGAAGACGGAGCTGCTCTTCTCGCTGCCCTCCAACGCCAACATCATTCTGACCATGGAATACACCCAGTTGCCCGCGGAGCAGAACGTCATCGTCTCCTTCAACGGCAAGGAGATTGAGTCTCTGCAATGCGAGGGGCAGTGCTCCGTGTACCGGCAGTATATCCTGCCCGGCGGCATGGAGGACAACGTAATCCGCTTCCAATACTGCGAATGGAACGGGCTGGCCGCCCAGATACTGCCCGATGACAAAAGGCCCCTGGCGGTCTCCTTCTCGAAGCTCACCCTGGATTTCTACGACCCCAGGAAGGGCGGCCCCCCGGCGCAGAAGAACTGAGCCCGGGCCGGTGTTGCTTTCGGTTGGCGCAAAGCTGACCAGGCAAATCATCTTCAATCGAAGGTGACACGTATGACCGCCGGGGTGAGCACCTCGGTGGGCGGGCCACAGGGCAGAGCGGCCCCGGCCGGTTCGAGACATAGGACGAGCGCAGCGTGGCGGAGATGGCCGTCATGTTCCAGGCCCAAAGCCACCAGCCCGTCCACAGGGCCTGCCAGATCCCGGACTGAGCGGCCTGCGCGCCCGTAGGTCCCGCCCGCGCGGGTGTGTGCTCCCGCAACGTTTCAATGCTTTTGGAGAATGTTGGATGGGTGTTTTGCGTCTGCTGTTGGCACTGTCGGTCCTGCTTGCCCATTCCGACCATACGCTCGGGCTGCTCGGTTTTCATCCCACGGTCGCCGTGCGGTCGTTCTACATCATTTCAGGTTTCTACATGGCCCTGGTGCTCAACACCAAGTACCTGGGCCTGCCTAAGTACGTATTCTGGCGCAGCCGCTACCTGCGCCTTTTCCCAGCCTATCTGGTCACTTTGGCTCTGACCTGCCTCTACGGGTACGTCACCTATCGCGTGCGCGGCACAGTGGAGTGGCCATTCCAGTTCTGGCAGCGCGGCGTGCAGGACCTGGAGCCGGGCTCCATAGTGATGCTGGCCCTCTCCAATGTGTTCATCCTCGGCCAGGATCTGCTCTATTACTTCCAAGCCGGCCCCTCGGGAGAGCTGCTTCCGGTGCTGCCGGACCTGTCCCCCACGACCAACGTGGGGGATTACATGCTCATCCCCCAGGCCTGGACGCTGGGCGTCGAGCTGCTGTTCTACGCGGCGGCTCCCTTCCTGGCCCGAAGGCGGGTCTGGTTCCTGCTGGGGCTCATGCTGGCAAGCATGGGCAGCCGCTACCTGCTGCCGGGGTTCGGGCTCCCCTTGGACGCCTTCGGCTACAGGTTCTTCCCCTTCGAACTGGCCTACTTCGTCATGGGCATCCTGGCCTATAAGGCCTACGGGCTGCTCATGGCGCGGGGGCCTTCCTCGCCGCTTTGCGCGGGCCTTGCAGCGCTCGGCCTCGCGGCCTACGCTTGGGTCCAGGCCGCACCCCCAGTATGGATGTGCTACCCCCTGCTCGCGGCGAGCATCCCCTTTCTGTTCCAGCTCACACGGAATTCCCGGCTGGACCGGCTCACGGGGGAGCTCTCTTATCCGGTGTACATCACGCATATGCTTGTTCTCACCGGCCTCAGACAGTTCACCTCATGGGGTACGGATTTGCCGGGGCTCGTCATCACCCTGGCGCTCTCCGGCTTGCTCTACTTCCTGGTGGACAGGCCCCTGGACCACTGGCGCGAGGCCCTGGCGCGCACCGGTGTCCGCGCACTGCCGGGAGCCAGAGCCTTGGCCGTGACAGCCCTGGGAGTCTGCCTGGCATTGGCCCCGCCCTTCTGGGTCCGGCACGCGCGGGAGGCCCGGCATCTGGAGGGCAGCATACCCTTCGAGAGCGTGGACCTTCTACGCAGCCAACCGGAAAAACTTGCGGCGCTGGGCCTGGAACCGACGGACTCGGACAGCACGGCGAGCTGGCGCTTGGGCCTGGGGCCACGGACCGAACTGCTCTTCTCCCTGCCCAAGAACGCCAACTTCGTACTGACCATGGAGTTTCAGCAGCTCATGCCCCGGCAGACGGTCACGGTCTCCTTCAACGATGTGGTGCTGGAGGCGCTGGAATGCGAGGGTCGGTGCTCGGTGTACAGACAGTACGTTCTGCCCGGAAGCAGAGAGAAAAACGCCCTCCGCATCGACTATGCAGACTGGAACGGGCTGGCCGCCCAGATCATCCCCAACGAGACCCGGCCGCTGGCAGTGTCGTTCACCCGGCTCTCGCTGGACTTCCACGACCCCAGGGAGGGCGGCCCCCCGGCGCGGAAGAACTGAGCCAGGGCGGTATTGCAATCGGCGGCTGAAAAGCTAACTGAGGAAAGCAACTTCACTTGAAGGTAATGCGATTGTCTGCCGGAATGAGTACATTCGTTGGGGATGCAAGTATTGGCGGTATTGGCTGCTTTTAATTTGCGAGCGGCAACCATGGAGATTTTCGTTGATGTGCTGCCTACAGCTAAGCGAAAAGTTCACGTGTTTGCATTGTTTATGCTT